>JAGQQT010000748.1 GCA_020426065.1 Planctomycetaceae bacterium
CAAACCAGGAGCGGGCCATCCTCGTAAGTGAATTCGCCATGACATTCTGGGCATTTAGGAAGTTGAGTCATAAATCGTTCGAATAGTGCTGAAGGAATAAAAGAGAAAGTCGGATGAAGGTTCAAAGTGCACCCGAAGTGTGAAGATAGCAGATTGCACAGTGTGGCACGACCAGAAAACCTAGAATTCCGGATTCCTGTCCCTTCATTGAATGCAAAACGGAAAGCCAGTTGTGCTCTGCAAAAATGCTAAACCACCGGGGAAGTACCACCACGAAGGACACGAAGAGCACGAAGGAATTGGTTGTCGGTATTTTTCGATGGCACACGCGTTCATACGGTTCGAGAGCTTGTCGAATCCTTTCTTCTCGATCTTCGTGTCCTTCGTGGTGATTGCAGAATTAATAGTCGTGCCGTGTTACAGTGGCTGGCAAAGTGTGTCAGCAAGGCAATACACTTCACTGCAGCGTACCCATGGCGAGTGTGGCCAAGGCACTGGGCCGCTCTGGTTGACCGCCTTGTCTGGCACCGCGCCAGGACACGGCTTCCGACTTCCTACGATTTGAAATACTTAGACAAGATGCTTTCGAGCTGGGCGACAGACTTTCTGACCTGATCACCTTCGGGTGTACCTTCACCTAAAAAAAGAAGTGCTCGCTGTTGCTTGGGTAGGACACGCTGCCTGAGAAATTCTTCGATTGGCATTTCCTCATCGCAGTAGAAGGCGAAGATACCATGAGCATTGCTGGGAGCTCCTGCTTCGAACAGCATTGATAGTAGGGTACAATCATTGCCACCGATAATTTGACCACACGCTGCGCAGAATGCCGGAACCGCGACGACTTCCCAATCGACACCAGCTGCCAGCATCTTCTTCACTTGCTCCAGCTTGCCATTTTCGCACGCACTCACGAACTTCTTTTCGGTTGACGGTGGCTTTTTTTTCGGTGTTTCCAGCATCGCCAGGAACTCATCGAATGATGCGGCAACCTCTTCGCATTCCGCCCCAAACATACCGATGCCCCCTTCGCAATTCGTGTGAATGAGAACTTTCTCGCCATCCATCACGAGCAGATCCACTTCATCCGCAAACCCGATGGGGAGTTGGTGTTTGGGGAGATTCAATTCGCTCCAATATTGATCGGCAACTCGCAAAACCCTGGCCAGGCTCAAGATTGACGTCACCGATAAATCGAGACGTGGGATCTTTTTGGGCTTCGGCACCCCGCCGTTGGTTGTGAGGAGAAAATCCCGAAACTGTTGAGGGATGGACACGCCCAGCTTTTTCTCAGCGCTCACGATGTCGTCAGCGGACAAGGCTTTTCCAACTTTGCTCCAGGTAACTGACATCGCCATCCTCCAAAAAAGAAAAGGACATTCAACAACTGAAATACGAACAGGTCTCAGTTACTCGTGCAGAACTAAGCGTAAGACAAAACGGTTTTCTCTGTATTTAGGGAAGAATTATCTGTTTAACACGTCCCATCATAGTGAGCTGATGGATGTGATGTGTCAAGAACGACAGCGGGGAATTCGGTCAGGCTACTGTCTGACAGATCATCTGCGGATCAGATGAATGGTATCGGTTAAATCATGAGGTTTAAGAGCGAAGAAGTACCGCCACGAAGGACACGAAGGAATAGGTTGTCGGCGTTTTTCGATGGCACACTCGTTCATACGGTTCGAGAGCTTGTCAAATCCTTTCTTCGCGCTCTTCGTGTCCTTCGTGGTGATTGCAGAACAGACAGTCGTGCCGTGTTGAAGTGGCTGGCAACGTTTACCAATATGGCAAAAGACCTCAGCTAAGCATGCTCACGGCGAGCGTGTGTATGGCCTTATTATGAGGTTTCGTTACGCGGATGTTGACCAATGATACCACATCAGCACGGTCCCGAATGCAAAACCAAGCTCTACCTCATCCCAGGCGTCTTGCAACAGAACTGCTTCTCGCATCTCATTCGCTTTTGGCAACGCCACATTAGCGAACTGCGAGACATGTTGCACGA
>JAGQQT010000749.1 GCA_020426065.1 Planctomycetaceae bacterium
AGATGAACGAAACCCAGCTCATTTTCTTCAGTGATTCACGTGTGCCGGAGGAGTTTTACGATCTCGAAAATGATCCGCACGAGATTCACAATCTGGCGAACGATCCCGCTCATCGGCAGGCCCTGGAAGAGCATCGAAAAATGCTGGCCAGCTGGATTGCCGAAACCGGGGACAAAGGCCAGGAGCCGGAATCGGAAATCGGATTACGCTGTGTTTTGCAGCGTTGGGGAGAACTTTGCGTCAATCCCGAGTATGATGCAGTGCGTAAGAAGATGCAGCGGGAATCAAAGAAACCCTGATCGGGATGAACTCTGATGCTGATCAGGTGACTCAAGAACTAATCAACCAAACCTTTCAGGATGCCGCTCAAACAAGGAGCCGAACTATGTCTACTTCAACCATGGATATTCGGGCATTTACTGCCAGCAAATTTAGCACCCCAGAGAAATTCACGAAGTTCTGCCAGAACAATGGCAAACCGCTGGGAGGATTCGTCGATGGCGAGCAGATTACCGGCTCAATGAATGCCACCTTCGAAACGACAGATCCTGGCACAATGCAAGTGCTGGCCCGGGTTTGTGAGATGGGCGATGCGGAAGTTGATCAGGCCGTACGGGCTGCCCAGCGTGCATTTGATGGCGATGGCGTACGTGGCTGGCGGGATTTCGAAGTTGAAGAGCGGGTTGAACTCGTCAAAAAGTTCATCGACTTGTGCGATCGCGACCGCGATGTGCTCCTGGCCTGCGAAATTCTGGATGGGGGAAAAGTCTCTGAACTGGCGGCCGGAGACTTTGCCCAGATTCGGGCATGTGCGGAATACTTCATTGACGTCGCCCGCAAAGTACAGATGGGTGACGGCCCATCCATGGAAGTTGGTGCTGGTCAACGCGGGTTTACCTATCGCGAGCCTTGGGGAGTTGTCGCAGGGATCATTCCCTGGAACTATCCCATCGTGCTGACCGCCTGGTTCATGTTCCCGGCACTCCTTTCCGGAAACACCATTCTGATTAAGCCAGCCGAAGATACTCCGCTGTCCGCGTTGTATCTGGCCCAGCTGGCCACCGAAGCCGGATTTCCTCCCGGAGTCATTAACGTCCTGACCGGACGCGGAGAAATCACCGGACAGGCCATCGCCGAGCATCCCGGTGTCCGATATATCTCGTTTACAGGCTCTCCCGGTGTTGGCCAGGCGATTCTGCGAACCTGCGATCTGCACGGCACCCGGATGAAACGGGAAATGGGAGGCAACGGTTCAGCCATCGTGCTGGACGATGCTGATCCGGAACTGGTTGCTCGACTGGTCGGCAAGCACGCCAATCAGCACTTCGGTCAAACCTGCTGCACAATTCACCGTGTGTTTGTTGACAAGAAGATTGCTGATGATTTCATCGATGCCCAGAAGGCTTTCTTTCAAGACCTCAAGATCGGTTATCAGGCTGATGAAGGAACGCAGCTGGGAGCGGTTGTGAATGCCACTCAGCACCGACGGATTCTGCAGGCACAGAAAGAAACTGCTCAGCGGGGCGGCACACCCATTCTGGCTGGTGGCTGTGCAGAGGTTGCCGGCAAGAATGGTTATTATCTGAAACCGGCACTGTATCGCACCGCTCCAGGAGTGAACTGCAATCCGCTGGAAGTCTTCCACACCTTTGCCACCATCTGCCCGGTTAGCTCTGCTGAAGAGGCTCTGCAACTGGCCAATAGCACTCCTTACGGACTGGGAGCCAGTGTCTGGACAAAAGACGTGGAGAAGGGAATTGCTCTGGCCAAACAGTTCCGGGATGGAACCTGCCAGGTCAACTGCCATAACTCAATTGCCTATGGCCTGCCTTACGGTGGTCAAGGAATTTCGGGCGGTCCGGGAGCCGGCGTGAACTGCGAAGAAACCTTCCTGGATTACACCCAGGTGAAAGCCATTTACGTGGCCGATTATCCTGGCTGATCTGCCTTGAAAATCACCCCATAACAAAACGGGTCCCGGAGTCACATTCCGGGGCCCGTTTT
>JAGQQT010000074.1 GCA_020426065.1 Planctomycetaceae bacterium
CCTTCCAGCAACTGTGGGGCTCAGCTCCTGTTCCGACGGAGCATGCCTATCGTGCGGACGAGAAAAAACGTCAACAGTTTGAGCAGGGGTTTCGGCACGGATTCACATGGTCATTTGGAGATACACCCTTTTGTCCGACAAACCCAAGTGAATCAAACCAGCCAGTATCTCATGGCTGGATCGAGGGTTGGAAGGCGGGAGTCAAAGCGGGCGGGACGAATGGCCTGCCGTCGAAATACTCTTCCTTTATTGTCTGGCAGGCACCGTGAATCGAGTGAGATGAGTCTATTTTTTCTGCAAGGAGATTCACCATGAATACCACCTTCACGCTCAAAAAACTGGTCACTCACCCTTACTTTTCGATGTTCTGTGTGCTCACGCTGCTTTTTATCCTGCCGCAGTATGGGGCAATGCCCATGATGTTTGCCAGTGCCGGGATTCTGACGGCCTGTGTAGCGGCGGTTCCGGAACAATTTCGAACCCGGAACGGTTCCCTGACGATGGCCATCTGCCTGGTCACGGCCATGTGGGTTGGAGCTGCAATCATCTCTGTCCTGTCGTTACTGGGCGAGATCCAGGGCTGAATCGACCGAAATGGAACTAGTGGAGCATATAACGTATGAGCATTAAAAGAATTGTTCCCGATATCACTTCAGATTGCATGGCCGACAGCCAGAAGTTCTATACTGAGTTCCTCGGCATGCAGCTTGCCATGGATATGGGCTGGATTCAGACATTTGTCTCCCCCCAAAACCAGACTGCGCAAATCACGCTCCTGCAATCGACCGGCCAGGCTGTTCCCAATCCAAATCTTTCCATCGAGGTGGAGGATGTGGACAGTGCCCACGCCAAAGCCGTGGAAATGGGTTACCCGATTGTCTATCCGCTGACGGATGAACCATGGGGAGTCCGCCGTTTTTTCGTCTCAGACCCCAACGGCCAGATCATCAACGTGATGTGCCATTTGAAAAGCCGAGGCTGAGATGGCTTTCCCAAGGATAATCCACGGGCGGATGATCACGCCTGTTGTGACATGATTTAGGTCTCCACGAGAGTGGATCTGTCCCGATTGTATAGCAAGGGAGGCTGCATGCCTGCGAATGTGAAGGCTGCAAAAGATCTCGTCAAAAGCCTGGTGACAGACCAGTTGCTGGGACAGGTGGGAAAGCCATTCAACGACGATGAATTTGAAGGGTATTCCGTCGTCAAGAATTGGAGAGCGGCTGTGAGCAGCAGCAAAAACACCAGGTACTGGCTCTATGCTGGTACGGAAGTTTTCAATGATCTTGGCATTCGAATCCATACCGAATGGGGAAATCATTTTCTCGGTGAGTTGAACAAAACATCTGACATGCTCACCCGAACAATTTCCAAGCTGCTGGTCAAAGTCTTGTCACCCGAATTACTTAAAAAAGTTGGTGGAAAAGAAGGTCCGGTCTTCGAAAAAATTATTTATGATATTCGAAGCATTGCCATGGATTATGCTTACGAAGAATTGCTCCCTGATCGGTACTTCCATGATGTCATTGAACCCATCTATCGGTCAGGTCATTACGTTTGTGGCTGGAATGGGAACAAGAAAATCAAATCGGTAAAACACCTCATCAAGATGAAAGCCGAAGTCATCTACTGAGAATCCTGCTCACTTGCCGCCAGACTCCGTAGGAAGTTTCACTCCCCGCACCCCGAAACCGCACCGCATGTTTCATTCGAAAGGCGTTCGTTGCGATACTCGCAGTTCGCACCGTAGACAAACGAGAGCAGGGGAGACCATTTCTAGTCTTCCTCATCCCAGCCTGCTTCTCCGATGAGCGGGACGAAGCGGACCTGGTCGAGGATTTTTTCTTTGAACTGTTGAGGACCGGTGCGGGTCACGCAGAGCAGTTGCTGGTGATTGGGATCAGGACCAGCGGGGATGATCAATCTGCCGCCGATCGTTAACTGATCGCAGAGAGTGCGGGGAACTTCTGGGGCCGCAGCGGCAACCAGAATGGCTTGATAGGGAGCGGCCTGAGGCCAGCCCAGAGTGCCATCGCAGCATTTGACCTCAACATTGTCATAGCCACCGGCTTGAAGACGATTTTGAGCCAGGTCAGCCAGCTCGGGAATCCGTTCCAGACTGATCACGCGCCGGGCAATTCGGCTGAGAATGGCAGCGGCATATCCGGATCCGGTCCCCACTTCCAGAACATGGTCCTCGGGATTAATGCGGGCGGCATCAATCATGAGGGCCACGATGAACGGCTGTGAGATCGTCTGGCCACATTCGATGGGCAGGGCAGAGTCGGCATAAGCAGACGAAAGCTGCTCCGGCAGTACAAACTGCTCGCGCGGGACATCGGAAAAAGCCTGCAGCAGAGCCGGATTCTGGATCCCCCGCTGCCGGAGGAGCGAAACCATTGCGGCTCTCTCTCTGCTCCTGTCGGCCACGGGGTTGATCTCCACAATCTGCTATTGAACAGCCTGACGGAACTGGAAACTGTCCACAATCGAAATCGGCTCGGGAGCTTCCATCCGGGGATTCATTGTGTAGGGAAAGGCATACGCGACGACTTTTCCGGAAGTCAGCTCTGCAATGAACAAACCTCCCTGAGAGGGCTGTTTGAGGCTGGCGCCACGAGTGGCGATGTTCAGCAATCCGGAGGACATCACGAAACTGGGACGGCTGTCGGGAGCGAGTTCGAAATCTGGCAGGATGCTTCGAAAGTAGAACTGATTGAACTTGCGGGTCTGGGGATTGACGCTCGCACCGAACAGTCGACCGGTGAGAAAGTCCAGCACGAAGACGGCATCGCTCGAGTTGACCACTCCGGTCCGGACGGTTTCGATCATGAACTTCGATCCCCCCGCATCCCGGTCAACAGCCAGCGCTGGCTCGCTGGGCCAGAAATAGGAAATCATCAAGCCACCAACCAGTCCACAGGCAAACCATGCCATGCGCGAAGTTTCCGTACCGTTCATGCTCAGACCTTTTCCGGATGAGATTTCTGAATGCTGTGTCATCACTCCGTGCGGAGTCATCTACTGGTTTTAGCATACGGAAAAACAATTCAATCGGCTACAAAGAAAGTCTGCCGGGTTGCGGAATGTGGCGGAAGTCCAATAAAAAAACTCTCCTGCCTGGCAAACCGGGCAGGAGAGCGAAATTGTCCTGTTCTAATCGTGCGTCAGAATTATCCGAGCAGCGAGAGAACCTGAGACGGGTTCTGATTGGCGATTGCCAGAACCGAGATACCCGACTGGCTCAGAATCTGAGATTTGGTCAGTTCGGCAGTCGATTCTGCGAAGTCGGTGTCGACGATGACCGAACGGGCTTCGGAAATGTTTTCCAGAGCAACACCCAGGGTGTTCACGTTCGTGTCGATCACGTTCTTCTGGATAGCCCCGAGTCGACCGCGGAGAGTCGAAACACGGTTGATGGACTGCTCGACGATGTCGACCAGCACGCTACCCGGGGTATCCGGACCGATATCGAGCAGGCTCTTGCCGGCACCGGATCCCAGTTCGTACAGTTTTCCGGCCACACCACCCAGACGAGCGGTGTTGACGGCTTCGATTCCGATCCCGATCTGACCGGCTGCAGACACTTCCTGACCAATCTGGAACAGAGAACCCCCGCCGGTGATCGTGACGTTGGCACGTCGACCACGAACGTTGTTGGTTTCGTTGAAGGTCAAAGAGGCATCCAGAGAGGTCGTTTTGATACGAGCCTGCAGACCTTTTGTCTGGGCAACCTGTCCGTTGATGACCGCTTCCAGATCCAGACCGGTGTCACGTCGTGTTGTGGTGACGTTGTCTGTCGAGGTGGTATTGAAGCTACCTGACAGGACGTTGACCGACACGAACTGATCGGCACCGTAATCGGTGCTCTGCAGTTTGAGGACTCGGCTGGAGACATCGACAGTGTCCTGTGCCTGGGCGGTCACCACTTCTGTTCCGTTGCCTTCGACCTGAACGTTGACCAGGCCTCGGGCAGTGGCTGCTCCATCGCTGGTGTCGGTTGAGATGAAGGTGCGGATATCATCAGCAGTTGTGGTGATGTTACCCCATTCATCGGTAGCCAGCTTCACGGTGATCGTATTGTCGGCCGTTCCGGTCTGGGCAACCGAAATTGACAGAGAAGCGTTGGCAGCTTCAGTCGCGGCGAAGACCACGTTCACAACACCTTCTGTGCCGTAAGCACGGGCATCGTTGAAGGTAATACCGTTGTTCAGACCATCGTTTCCACCCTGCAGCTGCAGTGCTGAAGTCTGAGCACTGAACACAGCTGTTGAAGTAGAATCTGTGGATGTAGCAGCTGCGGCGATGAAGGCCTGAGCAGCCACAGCATTGGTGGATGTTCCACTGTTGACCAGAGCCAGAATGTCGGCAATGGTCGATGTGGTGGCACCACTCGACTTGGCCAGCTGGATCTGGATGGTGGTATCGCCGGTTTCAGCGTTTGTGGAAACCGAAGAGACGGACAGAGTGTTGGTTGCAGTGGCTGCTTCCACAAACTGCACGAACACTTCGCCACCCAGAGAGGCCACAGAGCCACCGGATCCGCTGTTGCGGTTATCCAGGAATTTGATGTCGGCGGTATCGCCACCACCAGTGAGGGCACTGGTGGCAGTTGCAGTTGCTGCAGCAGCCAGAGCACCTGTTCCATCGCCAGCGGTTGAGGCACTAATAAAGGCCTGAGCAGCGACGGCATTGGCAGAAGTTCCACTGTTCACCAGGGCGAGGATGTCGGAAACAGTTGAGGTCACTGTTGCTGTACCGCTGGTTTCGTTTCCAAGCTCGATAGCAATGGTAGTGTTACCATTGGCCGTTGTTGTGATGCTGGATACTGAAGCCGTGTTGGTTGTTGTACCACCTGTTACGGCATCAACGAACACCACGCTGACGGAACCCCCCAGAGAAGCATCGGAACCCAGAGTCTGAGTTGTCCGGGCATCGGTGAAGGTGATTGTTGCGTTGGCAGTAGCAGTTGTACCAGTAACGTCAACGGTGTTCGCAATGGCATCGCCAGTCTGAACATTTCCAAATGCCTGGGTGGCACCGAGAGAGAAGGTCAAACCTGGATCAAAGCTGGCCTGAACACCGGTAACATCAGACACCGAGTTGATGGCGTTTTTGATGTCGGCAGTGGTACTGGCAGACCCCAGGAAGATGACCTGAGAACCTTTGGCACCAGCCAGTTCGATTGTAGAAGCCGCGGAAAGGCTTCCGCCACCGTAACGCAGTTCTGCTTTTTCAGCAGCCTGGGTAATGGCAGCTTCGATTTCAATCGTGGACGAGGTGCTGAAGACGGCTTCGTTGATCTGGAAGTCGCTCAGTTTGTTTGCATCTGCCGGAGTTGTGCTCGTAATAAATGCTTTGCTGCCGTCGATCAGTTTGTCGCCGGCGAATGTAGTGTTGGCAGAAATACGGTTGATAGCGGACAGAGCGGCGTCGACCTGCAGCTGATTCGCCTCAATTTCCGACTGAGACAGTGCACCACTGTTGAGTGATTCCTGAACCAGTCCACGTACCTGATTGAGCAGGTTGTTGACTTCGCCCAGGGCGGCATCAGCGGTTGCAATCACGTTGTTGGCACGATTGCTGTTTTTGATAGATTGCTCGATCGCAGAAATCTGTGACCGAAGGGTTTCACCGGCAATCAGACCGGCCGGATTGTCTTTACCGGAGTTGATCTTCAAACCGGTTGAGAGTCGTGTCAGAGCTGTATTCTGCAGCTCGTTGGCACGATTCAAACTTCGCAAACCTCGCAAAGAGGCGACGTTTGTATTGATTCTCGTCATTGGGAATCGCCTTTCCTAACTTCCTGGCTGAATCGTCTGTGATTCGGAGCCAATTAACTGGGTTTTGACATATGTCCGGATGAACTTCTCAGGAATGAGGGCTCAAATGGTCTCTTTCTGAATGACTCACCAGAACTGGCATCCGTTGCCGTTTGGACTCCTGCGTGATTCCGCTCCCACTCCTGAATCGTGAGGTGCCTTCAACAGGCAGGATCTCGCGGATTCACTCGGATGAACGGAAAGGCAAGCGCAGTTGCACAACCGCGTTGCAACCTACATCGTCCGAAGACTATGTCGGCTATCATTCTTCCATCGGACGTTCTGGATAATCCGCTTGAGGAAATAGGGCAAAATAAAAAGAAAAGGAGAAATAAGATAAGAGGGGGATATAAAACCAAGATTAGCGTGAAAACAGAGAGGGAGCTCCACGCAGGGTGGGACGGGAAGTGGTCTGACCAGTGCGATGCTCCGAATAGACAGATTGGGGCATTTGTACGGGTTCTCATGACAGGTACAGACCTGCCATGCAGCACAACAGCTGGGATGTTGAGTCCCAGGTCAACACCTGGGACTGCCAAAATCGGAAGAGAACCTGAACTGTGCAAGCAACCACGAAGTGAATTCATGATCAGGGCTCAGATATCCGTCTGAATGAACACGGATTTCGAGACGAATCTGAGTGGGTGCGGTTTCTCTCAGCCTTCCTGCTGGCCAGGTGCCTCGGCCTGATTCTTGATGGCCTGATAAACCTCTTCGCGATGGACAGCCACATTAGCAGGGGCATCGATGCCGATGCGAATTTTGTCGCCACGTATATCAACGATCGTGATCTTGATCTGATCACCAATCATGATGCTTTCATCTCGTTGTCGGGATAGAACCAACATCCTGTGGGCTCCTCTTATGTGCGGTCGCGAGCTGGGCAACCGACGAATGTACGATGAATGGACTGGAGCAATCTCAATCATCCATGAGAGTCGCTGCTCAGTAATAAAAGATGCTGCGGAATGACTGGAACAGGTATTCCCCAGGAAGCTGACGCAATCTGTGACGGCGTGAACTGATGATGCTGAACCAATCGGCATTTCCAAAGTGTCCCGCAAAGTGAGAGTCTGACAAATTCAGGCAGACTGGGGCATCCTTCCCGAACTTTGACGGTTGTAGCGATTTTAAGGAAAATGCACGGCCAGTCAGGCTCACAAACCCTGCGTTTCAGCGTGTGTTCTCCGGGGGAAGCAGCTGGCAGGCTTGGAACTCGCATCCGGTTTCGTCAGAATGATCTGAGGGGAACAGTTCCGGGGAGTGAACGGCCCGCTCCCGCCTCATCCCGTCAATTTTAACAGTCATTAGCTCGCCGCTGGAATCAGGTGTTTTTCGATGGAAACCTTGGGGATCGCACTGCTGTCAATCTTCGCACTGGTGCTGGCTTATAATACGTATGGCAGACTGCTGGCGCGAAAATTCTTTGAGCTCGACCGGAACGCTCTGGTTCCCAGTGAAGAGCTGCGGGACGATGTGGATTATGTGCCAACCCGTCGAAGTGTGATTTTTGGCCATCACTTTACCAGCATTGCCGGTACAGGGCCGATTGTTGGTCCCGCGATTGCCGTGTTCTGGGGCTGGCTGCCAGCGCTGCTGTGGGTGCTGCTGGGCTCCATTTTTATTGGAGCTGTCCACGATCTGGGAGCGCTCGTCATTTCCCTGCGTAACCGTGGTCAAACCGTGGGAGAAATCGCCGGTCGACTCATCTCGCCTCGCGCCCGCCTGCTGTTTCTGCTGATCCTGTTTTTTGCCCTGACCGTTGTGCTGGCGATTTTCGGGCTCGTGATCGCCGTGATTTTCAAGCTGTACCCGGAATCTGTTCTGTCGGTCTGGCTGGCCATGCCGATCGCCGTCGGGATTGGCTTCTGGGCACGAAACCGGAATCATCATCTGCTCTGGCCTTCACTTGGTGCCTTGATTGCCCTTTATGCCGCTGTCTATGTCGGTGTGTATTACATGCCGATTGTGCTGCCCGCTGCGTGGGGGAATCCGGTCATCTTCTGGACAATCGTCCTGATGATCTACTGCTTTTTTGCGTCCGTGCTCCCCGTCTGGATGCTGCTTCAGCCCCGTGATTACGTCAACAGCCATCAGCTGATTGTGGCTCTGGTGCTGCTGGTTGCCGGAATTCTGGTGGCTGGTTTGACCCAAAAAGCAGACATCGTGGCCAGTGCCCCCATGATTTCCGACTCTATTCCCGCCGATGCCCCACCCATCTGGCCGTTCCTGTTTATCACGATTGCCTGCGGTGCCTGCAGTGGTTTTCACTGCCTGGTGAGCAGCGGGACCACCAGCAAGCAGATTGCCTGTGAAACCGACGCTCAGGCCGTCGGTTACGGGGGAATGCTGCTGGAAGGAGCACTGGCTGTCCTGGTGATCCTCTGCTGCACAGCTGGACTGGGGATGGGGGTCACCAACAAATCCGGTGAACTGCTGACTAACCGGGCGGCCTGGGATTTCCGCTACAATTCAGGCAACAGTTGGAATGATTACCAGCTGCCACAGACCGTAGGGGCTTTTGTGGATGGGGGAGCAAATTTCCTGACAGCAATCGGAATCCCTCTACAGCTGGGAGTGGGCATCATAGCCGTTCTCGTGGCCTGCTTTGCGGCAACGACTCTCGATACCGCCACGCGACTGCAGCGATATGTCATTCAGGAACTGGGAGCGTCGCTGCGAATCGCGCCGCTCACCAACAAATATGGAGCAACCGGTTTTGCTGTCCTCTGTGGTTTAACTGTGGCCCTGCTTCCGGGGCCTAAGGGACCGGCCTCAGGCGGTCTGATCCTCTGGCCGCTTTTTGGAGCAACCAACCAGATGCTGGCTGGCCTGGCCCTGATGGTCACATTCTTCTATCTGTGGCGTCGGAGCAAGGTGGTAGCATTTATTGCCCTGCCTATGATCCTGATGATGATCATGCCTGCCTGGGCCATGCTCTGGCAGATGTTCAATTCGGAATCAGGCTGGCTCTGGTCTTCAGATCCTCTGCAGAAGTATGTCCTGTTTGGCTTTGGAGCAATGATCATGGGGATGCAGGTCTGGATGATTATCGAAGGGGCCATCGTCTGGCGGAAAGTCCATGGAGTGCTGGAAGAACAACTCCCTCCCCTGCCCAAACCCCAACCCGCCTCGGCAACCTGAACAATTGCCGATTCGCCCGGGACCCAGCAGACTTCAAGTCAGACCGGAAACGAAATGGAAAATCGGTCTCGACTTCCAGGGTGCAGATTTCTCTATAATGGAATGTACAGAACGAAGTTGACCTCTCTTTCGCATTTTTGTTAGTTTCCCGGGAGGTCTGGTCTGGCGCGACGCCCCGCGCCAACCACAACATTCATCAGGGATGACGATTATGTGTGGAATTATCGGATACGTCGGCTATCAGGACGTGCAGAATCTGTTGCTGGATGGCCTGCACCGACTCGAATACCGCGGCTATGACAGTGCTGGAATCGCCGTGCTGGAAAAGGGTGAAATCACCCTCAGGAAACGGGCCGGACGGGTCCAGGAACTCGGTTCGCTGGTCGCTGAGCAACCCCTCAAAGGAAAAATCGGGATTGGTCATACCCGCTGGGCCACACATGGTGAAGTGAACGATACCAACTCTCACCCGCATGTGGGCGGAACCGGCGAAATCTGCCTGGTTCACAACGGCGTGATTGAAAACTACTCCTCTCTGCGAAATAAACTAAAAGCAGCGGGCTTTGAATTCATTACGACCACCGATTCCGAAGTGGTCGCTCATCTGCTCGCCAGTGAATACCGGAAGGAACTGGCGGGAGGTGGCGAAGCCGGTTCTCAGTCTGCCTGCGTGAATGCGTTGCAGCGTACGCTCACTCAGTTGAAGGGGACTTACGGACTGGCTGTGCTGTTCCGCGATTCACCTGCCACCATGTATGTCGCTCGCGTGGGCAGTCCACTCGTGATTGGTATTGGTGAAAAGGAACACTTTGTTGCCAGTGATGCCAGCCCCCTGGCCGTCCACACTGAAGAAGTGGTTTATCTCTCCGATAACGAAATCGCGATCCTGACCAGCGACGATATCCAGATCATCCATCGGGACAGTGGAGCAGTCGATCCCAAAATCCAGATTCTCGATCAGTCTGCCGGAGACTCGGAACTCGGCGATTTCGAGCATTACATGCTCAAGGAAATCTACGAGCAGCCCCAGTCCATCGAAAACGCGATGCGGGGCCGGTTTAACGAAGATGAAGCGACTTCCGTCTTTGGCGGTCTTAACATGACTGCCAAGGATCTTCGCAAAATTGATCGCATTGTTCTGACTGCCTGCGGGACCTCCTGGCATGCCGGACTGGTGGGCGAATATCTGCTGGAAGAGTTTGCCCGCATCCCCACGGAAGTGGAGTACGCCAGCGAGCTGCGCTATCGCAATCCGCCCATGTCCGAAAACACGATGATCTTCGCAATCACCCAGAGCGGGGAAACCGCCGATACCCTGGCCGCTTTGCGGGAATGCAAACGAAAAGGACACCCCACACTCGCGATCTGCAATGTGGTTGGCTCAACGATTGCCCGTGAAGCGGACGGCGGAATTTATCTGCATGCGGGGCCGGAAATCGGCGTTGCCTCTACCAAGGCGTTCACATCTCAGGTGACTGTCCTCACGCTGCTGGCCCTGTTTTTCGGGCGAATGCGGCACTTGTCCTATCCGGCTGGCAAGCGGATTATCCGTCACCTGAGAGATATCCCCGCTCTTGTCGAACAGACACTCAAATGCCATGAAATGGTCAAGTATGTTTGCGACAAGTACTGGAAATACAACAACTTCCTCTACCTGGGACGTCTTTACAACTTCCCGGTCGCACTGGAAGGAGCGTTGAAGCTGAAGGAAATCAGTTACGTGCATGCTGAGGGTTACCCGGCCGCCGAAATGAAGCACGGTCCGATTGCCCTGGTGGATGAAGTCACGCCGTCCGTCTTCGTGGTGCCGAAGTGTGGGATTTATCCGAAGGTCATCAGCAACCTGGAAGAAGTGAAAGCCCGCAAAGGCCCCGTGATTGCCATCGCCTGCCAGGGAGATGATAAAATCGCCGAACTGGCAGACGATGTCATCTTCGTGCCGGATGTCGAGGAATACCTGCAGCCGTTGATCACTTCGATTCCCCTGCAGTTACTCTCGTATCATATTGCCCTGCACCGTGGCTGCAACGTCGACCGTCCGAGAAACCTCGCCAAAAGCGTGACTGTGGAATAGGCCGAAGAGCTATGAATTCATGATGATCTGGACAGTTCATTGCAGAGTCCTGCCTGAACTGACGGACCATTCATTTATGGATTCCCCTGATCCCAGACCTGTTTCCGGTTTTCTTCGGTCATCGTGATAAAGCGAAATTCAAATTCCCCCTCGAAGGACTCCAGTCCCAGGATGACATTCCGCTTCGGTTCGTGTCCCATTTTCGTGAGAACTTCCACCAGATCTTCGGCAAACCGTTTGCGGGCTTTCGAGCCGAATTCCTGCTCAGCAAACTGCAAGATACGATTAATCGCAATGCCATTAATGGAACTCAACTTGTACCACTCCCCTTCCACCTGAACCACGGGGAGTTCTTTTTCCCAGCGGACACCCGTAAAGGGAGCAACTTTGCCATACTCGTTTTCCGAGACGAGAGGCCTCTCAGTATGAGGGATGATTTGCGAAAGGATTTTGTACCCCAGCGGATCCACGGCAGGACCGCCACAGTTCGTGACGATTGCGACACCGATTTTGTCTTCAGGTGAAAAGCCAATCCAGGCACTGCAGTTATTGCGACCGCCATTCTTTTTCAGGTAGTGGCCGACATCAGCCGTCCAGTCGACTTTCCACCCCAGAGCGGTTCTGGCAGAAGTCTCATCCCGGAGCAAGGTCTTTTTATGCAGCTGTTCCAGAACTTCGCCAGAGAAGGTGCCGGGCTTCATAATCGGAAGAGC
>JAGQQT010000750.1 GCA_020426065.1 Planctomycetaceae bacterium
ACTGGGACTGATGAAGTTCGATATAGAGCGTCTGCTCTTTTGCGTTGTAATGCAGAGGGAACAGACCAGGCAGGACTGCTGATCCATTCGTCACTTCTTCCCAGGCGGGATAGGTCTTGGCTGAGACCTCTTTTACCATACCCAGGCAAATGGCACCGATCGCAATCGGCACAATGAGCCATCGTTTCCAGTCAGAACGCCCCAACGTCATCATGCTGCCACTCCACATTAAAAGGCTGATGCAGATTCAGGCCCGCTCACGAAGCGGATTTGCCTATCCGGTTGGCGCTACGAACAAACTGTTTATCCAGAAGTTGCCTGCAGCAAAAGCGGGACCCGTACTGATCGCCAAACCGGCTTATTTTACGCCGTTTAACAATAGAGGCTCGACAGCCTGAAAGCAATAAGCGAGCGGGTCGGGAGCACTGAATCGAAGGCAAGCTCGCCTGCACAAGAGAATACTCAGCCGGAGAATCCCCTGAGTTCGTGAGGATTATTCAGGTTGTGACGGTTGGGCGGCGGAGCGTCAGCTTCACCCGGGTTCCATCGGCTGGTTTGGTCGACACTCCGGCTCGTGGCAGATTCTCTCCCTGAGCGGAGAGTTCAAAGGCCTGAACCACTCCTCCCACAACCAGACCGACTTCCAGCAGACCGAGATGCTTTCCAGGACAGACCCGCGGGCCATGACCGAATCCGAAATGCAGCCGATCCTTAGAATTGGCTCCCTGCTGAGCGAGAAACTCCCAGCGTTCCGGAGCAAACTGCTCCGCCGGATAGCCAGAAATCGCTGTTCCCCAGTGATCTTCGTGTCGGTTGGCATGCCAGACATCGAGGAGAACGTGGGTCCCTTTGGGCAGGGTGCAGGTCTGATTCTCCGAGAGTTGAACCGCTGTTTCTTCTGTTGCCCGGCGTGGCAGGAAATACAGAGATGGCGTGAGCCTCAAGGTTTCGTCGAGCACCGCTCCCAGATAGACCGCTTCGTTCAACTCATCCGGGGTGTAATGTTCTACCCGACAGATCTCCTCCCAGACCTTTTTCTGAACCTCAGGATGGCGAGCCAGATGCGAAATCGTCCAGCTGGCAAACGAGGTGGTTGCTTCCAGTGCTCCTGCCAGAAAGACCTTGATATTGGATCGCAGCAACTCATCCGGAGCCTCAGAACGGAATTGAGACCACAACCCGCGTTTTGTTTTCCGGGCAGCCAGAACACGGGTTGTCAGTTCCTCAAATGCCTCCAGGTCATCTGACAAGGTGGACCGCCTGCGAAACATCCCGGACAGCCAGCCAAGTCGCTGCATGATGGTATCTTCCACAATGTGGTCGATGATCCGTTCAAGTGCAGGAACAAATCGTTCCCTCAACTCCTGTTGATCAAACTCGGCACTGAAGAAGTTATTGGTCAGCAGTTCAAGCATGACCGGCTTGATTTCCGCTTCGAGCGGAATTTCGACGGAAGTCTGCTGCAATTCCTGTAAGCGACGTTCGAGGAACGCGATCCGTTCCGAAATCGTTCTGCGAAATGTCTCTTCAAATTCCTGGAACTTTTCCGGCTGAAACAGTGAGGTCTTTCCAAACGGAGAAGCGGCCAACTGCCGTTGATGTTTCCAGAGTTCTCCATTCGCATACAGGAGCGTATCTTCACCCGTCGCACGGGCAATCCCGGTGGAAGGCATCGTGTCCCGGTCAAACTGTCCCGGCTTGTTTCCAGTGTTAACAGTGATCGCCCGAATCATCTGGGGATCGCGTGTGACCAGCACAGGGTCCATTCCCGGCAGTTTCACATAACGGTTATGTCGCCCAAATCCTTCCAGTTGGTCGGCATCGCAGAAGAACGACTCCAGAATGTCAATCGGACGCTGATAGTTCCAGGGATGCGGAAAAGGGAGTGTGCTGCGCTTTGAACCAGGTGCGAGGAGGGGCACACGTGAAGGTTGACACGTGCCACCAAACGGACCTTTGCGTGAAGCAGGAGTGGTCATTGCAGATCCCTGTCCT
>JAGQQT010000751.1 GCA_020426065.1 Planctomycetaceae bacterium
ATGGACCTTTCAGGCGAGCCGGAACATATTCTGAAAATGTATGGACTGGACACGGCGGGAAAGACCTATCCTGAGGAAATTAATGCCCCCGAGGAAGCGGAATACTTCGGGAGAAAGTGTCTCATTGCCCGTCGACTGCTGGAACGAGGGGTTCGATTTATCCAGATCTGGTCCGGAAACGATAACGGATTTCCCCGCCGCAACTGGGACAGTCACGAGAACATTGAACGGGATCATGGTCCGCTCGCCAGAGGAATGGCTATCGGAACGGCGGCTTTGATCAAGGATCTGAAGCAGCGCGGGATGCTGGAGGACACCATCATCCTCTGGACAACGGAGTTCGGACGGATGCCCAGCAGCCAGGGAGGAGTGGGGCGGGACCATAACCCATATGTCTTTACTAACTGGATGTGCGGAGGCGGAATTCAGGGCGGCGTTTCTTATGGTCCTTCCGATCAATGGGGCTACAAACCGCTCGATCGTGATCATCCGACTCAGGTTTATGACATCCACGCGACCATCCTGCATCAGCTGGGGATCGACCATAAGCAACTCACGGTCCGGCACGATGGAATTGACCGTCGCCTGACTGATGTGCATGGCCATGTCCTGCATGATATTCTGGCCTGATCCTCATGCCGAGAGTTAGCAGAAATGGTCCCCGCTGGATTTCAAATCCAGCGAGAATCAGTCACAATTCTGCATTCGATAGACCCATTCCATTCTCTTTCAGGATGTACCATGATCAACAGATTCCTTGTTCTGTCAGCCATCATCACATTGTATCTCAGCGGTTATTGCAGTGCAGAGGACAAACCAGGCATGCAGCAGGATGTTCAACTCGACCGTCCCATTACTATCAAGATGGGTTATCTGCTTTATCTGCCAGAACAGTATGAGCAACAGGAGAAGTGGCCTTTGTTAGTGTTCCTTCATGGAGCAGGCGAACGAGGGAATAATCTCGAACAGGTCAAAAAACATGGGCCTCCCAAACTGATTGCTGCCGGAAAGCAGTTTCCTTTCATTGTGGCATCGCCTCAGTGTCCCGATCGTGGCTGGTGGGAACCGGTTGCTCTGGAAGCATTAATTGATGAACTGTGCGAGAAACACAAGGTTGATCAGGATCGGATTTACATCACAGGTCTGAGCATGGGAGGCTTTGGCACCTGGCGACTGGCTGCCTACATGCCAGATCGCCTGGCCGCCATTGCTCCCATTTGCGGAGGTGGTGTGCCGTATCTGGCCCGGGAATTTTCCAAACTTCCAACCTGGGCATTTCACGGTGCCAAAGACAGTGTGATCCCGGTTGAGCAATCTGAAGTGATGGTCAATGCCCTCAAGAATCTGGGTGGCAATGCCCGGTTAACTGTCTATCCGGAAGCCAATCACGACTCCTGGACGGAAACCTATGATAATCCCGAACTGTATGAGTGGCTGCTGAAGCAGAAAAGGCACTAAACCTTTCAATCGCAGATCCAGCGCATACTGTCTTCAATTCCCATCACATGCCTGCGCTGCATCCAGAGGATCAGGAAGTAGCTGGCCACCAGGTAAATCACGGCCAGGACCAGACTCGGCACCAGAGACATCGCCTGGCGCCAGTAGTAAGTTGGTTCCTGTCCGTGAGAAACCGCATAGACCCACAAAGGCCAGAGGTGCACAACATGGTGCAGCACGTATATGGTGAACGCATAACGGCTGAACAGCATGGGTGTGGAAATCGTCCAGGAAGCGGCTGACCAGTTTCTTCCATCGAGAAAATGATGTCCTGCAGCCAGCAGCATCATTGCCCATCCCAGTGTACCCAGTACATACGGGATGGTTGGCGGAAACATCGTATATTTCTCAATGAAATGAGTGCTCAATACTTCGGGAAGGAAATTTCTTGACAGGAGCAACAACTGGCTGACGATGACCAGTGAGCCGGCTATCAGGCCAACTTGCCTTGTATTCAGCTTCAGATCGGGTGATTCATGCAGATAGGCTGACGCAA
>JAGQQT010000752.1 GCA_020426065.1 Planctomycetaceae bacterium
TGGCGATATGCTCCCGAGGGACACAAAACCGCTCATCATGGGAAGCAGCGGCTCATTGTGCTGGGTCGCAAAGCTCAGAGAATCCTGCAACCGTATCTGCAGCGGACGGAGGACAGCTATGTGTTCTCTCCATCACACACGCACGATCTGCGGCATGGGAAATCATCGGTCAGGATGTGCTACCCCGATGGATACGACCGCACCAGTTACCGCCGGGCAATCGAACGGGCCTGCCGTGCGGGAAAGATTCCCGGCTGGACACCGAACCAACTCCGCCACACTTACGCCACCATCATCCGGAAACGGTTCGGGCTCGAAGCTGCTCAGATCCTGCTCGGTCACTCGAAAGCCGATGTGACGCAAATCTACGCCGAACGGGACGCCAAGCTGGCAGAGAAGGTCGCAAGGGAGGTCGGATAGTTGAAATACATTGATGATCATCAACAGAATGGAAACACCATTTCTTGCGACACGGGAGCCCACGCATGCCGCTATATGAAGTTGAAGGACTTAACAAGGACACTGGCAGAAAACGAAAGCCAGTAACAATTCGTGCAAAAAACGAGACTGCTGCTCGGGCAGCTGCTCGCCGAAAACACTTGATTAAGCCTGAACACGTACGCCTCATCACGATTCGTCATTATGAGACACAAGTTGCAGGTGGAAGCCATAAAAATGACGACGGAACAAGTCGGCAAGAAATCATTTCTGCTTGTTCATCAGGAGAATTCCTCTGGATGGAGCATGAACAAGGCAACAAGTATGACAAACATGCAACTCGAATAATTCGAGCCAATGGTCAGCAGTTAGGATATGTTCCAGCACACATTGCCGAGGAGATATACGAAGCATTTTACAAGGACGATGGTTGCAAACAGATTGTTGTAGCAGCGGAGAAAGTTCCGTATGGCTCAGAAGATTCTCGCTGCCACCTGAATATATTGATTTTGGTCGCGTTAAGCACAACACCTGATTCGGATATTGAAGCTTATTTGACCAATCTGGCTGACCAGGTTCCGATAGGGATCTGTGATAACCTAAAACCCTATCAATCCGTCATGCCGCCAATTGTGAAAAAGCAGGCACCTATCAAGAAATATGAGGAACAAGCACCAACCCAAGGTTGCCTGTTCACACTTTTGTGCTTGATGTGTTGTGTGGCATTGTTGTCATTCAAGTTGTTCTCTGAAACTTTTGTTTATTGAATGAAATTCACGGAGGGGGAGTAGCTACCCCACTGATGGACGCGGAATCGGGTCAAACGCCTTCCCGGTTTCGCGTCCGTCACTCCGTGATGAAAGGCGTTGAGATGGAGAATAATAAAACTGCATACGGGGATTTCCCGTTTGAATTGATGCATGGACGGGTTCGTGCATTTTTTTCAAGTTTGACAAATGAGTTCCGGGAATATGAGGTCGAAAACGAGCTTACAGACGATCAAAGAATCTATTTGATTGAGGCTGGGGGTAAGCTATTGATTGCAGATGTCGAGTCCACACGGCTATTGGAACTGTTTCAGTCTGATCGCAAGCTATTGCAGAAAGTAGACAAACTGCTCTCAAAAATTATTGAAGCTGCGATGCTGGGTGGCATGAACATTTCCCGCTCATGCACCATAGAAGAAGAGCTCATGGGCATAAAAAGAACTGACCATCTTTCAAAGCTGAAAGCATCTCGAACCAAGGGGGCTGATGTTAAAGCGGAGGCATGCCAGATCAACAATGAATTGTTGGCATTAGGCGATAGCTCAAAGGCTGAGAGAGCAAAACAGATCGCAGAAAAGCTTAACCAGCGAGGCCATAAGGTTTCCGCTTCAACAATACGATGCCACTGGATGAGAGAATGGGATTCGGATGATCAATCATGAATGATCAATTCTATCCTGTTCAATTATAGTTGATCTCTTATTTTTGTTTCGCATTCTTCAAAGCTCTGTTGTCCATTCGATCAACTTGCAGACAATTCTTTCCATCAGTTTCATTCATTTGA
>JAGQQT010000753.1 GCA_020426065.1 Planctomycetaceae bacterium
CGGGCCAGGGTGGATGGCCAGATCCTCGAAATCGGAGAGATCGAACCACTCGCTGCACAAAAACCGCATTCGATCGATGTGATCGTGGATCGGGTGATTATCAAGCCCGGACTGGAGCAGCGGCTCGCTGATTCTCTGGAGCAGGTGCTGCGACTGAGCGAGGGAACTTGCCGGGTTGTGACCAGTTTTGAAGATCAGGAAAACGAACTCATTTTGCAACGGGATTTATGCTGTCCGCAGTGCGGCAAAGGAATCGAGCCGCTCGAACCCCGTTCATTCAGCTGGCATAACGGGCATGGAGCGTGCCCGGAATGTGAAGGGACCGGCAGAAGGGAAGCGGAAATCTGTGCAGCCTGTGAAGGAGAACGTCTCAATCCCGTTTCGCGGAGAGTGACTGTTCAGCAACAGAGACTTCCCGTGGTCCTGTCTTTTTCCATCGATCAGGCGATTGACTGGTGCAGCCAACTAGAGCAGCAGACGAAGGGGGATTCTGTCCAGGAATCAATCCTCTTGCCACTCATCCAGAAACTTCGGACGATTCAACAACTTGGAATCGATTATCTCACCCTCAATCGCCGAGCGGAAACACTTTCGGGAGGTGAAATCCAGCGGTTGAGACTCGCCAAATGCCTTGGGACCCAACTGCAGGGCTCCTGCTTTCTCCTCGATGAGCCCACCGCTGGACTGCATGAGCAGGATGTTGTCAGGTTACGATCGGTCATGGAGGGACTGCTGCAGGAGGGAAATACAGTGATCTGTATCGAACATCAGCTCGATCTCATCCGGGCGGCTGCTCACCTCGTGGAACTGGGGCCCGGTGGAGGGACTGAAGGAGGTCATGTCATTTTCACAGGCTCTCCCCAGGAACTGAGTGATCAGGCTGAAACGGCAACCTCTAAGGCACTGCGGGATTCTGCGAAGCTAATCGAGCCCGCTCCTGTGTCCTTTACAGCTGAACAATTCCTGCAGTTTTCCGAACTTTCGGCCTTTGAATTGAAATCGGTTTCCTGTCAGTTTCCACTTGGTAGCCTGACATTGATCACGGGAATCAGTGGCTCCGGAAAAAGCTCTCTCGTTGAAGCTGGCATCATTCCTTTGCTGCAGCAGGCGGTTCGGGATGAACAGACCAAAGAAGAATTACCCGGTACAGGGAATTTCACTGCCAGTCAGCTTCCGCCTCAGCCAGAGATCGTTGACCAGCAGCCCCCCGGCAAGTCCATTCGCTCCTGTCCGGCAACAATCTGTACGGCCTGGGATCAGATCCGCACCATTCTGTCAAAAACCCGTCTCGCAAAACTGCGTGGTTTCAACGCCTCCCGTTTTTCCTTCAACACGGCTGCCGGAACATGCCGAGCCTGCCAGGGAATTGGCATGGTGCGGGATCAGACCTCGTTTGCCGCAACTGCCTGGCAAACCTGCCACGAATGTCTGGGAAAACGGTTTTCCCAGCAGACACTCGCGGTGACATATAAGGGCCATTCCGCTGCCGATCTGCTGGAGATGACCATTCAGGAAGCGGCAGAGTTCTGGAGTGAAGTCTCAAGTATTGCCCGCACGCTTGTTCCGCTGCTGGACGTGGGACTGGGATATCTCAAAATGGGGCAATCGGCACTCTCATTGTCCGGAGGAGAAGCACAGCGTCTCAAACTTTCCCGTGTTCTGACGGAATCCCTGGAACCTCGAATCATTATTCTGGATGAACCCACTTCCGGACTTCACTGGCAGGATGTCACGAAACTCATCAAGTTGTTAAAACGACTTCAGGAGGCCGGACACACTTTGCTCGTGATCGAACATCATCCCCAGTTTCAGACCGCAGCAGACTGGCGGATTGAAATGGGCCCCGGAGCGGGAGAGCTGGGGGGCGAGGTGTTGTATTGCGGCCCCGCTCATACAATGCAGTAATCAACACAATAACCTGAATTCCACTCATTTGAATCCGTTGGGAACTCACAAAGAAATTATGACAAGCTCTGAGACTCAGAC
>JAGQQT010000754.1 GCA_020426065.1 Planctomycetaceae bacterium
CGCTGCACGTCTGATGTCTTCACCGGAATCGAGGGATACTCACGCTGCAGATCCTCATGGATCTCATCGAGCGTACTCGGTTCCCGCATCTTTTCGAGGACCTGGTTCTGCTCTTTGGTAAGCCGGTAATAACGCAGCGCCACCGGATCCTTCACGATCCAGTAACCGGTTCCCTGATACCCAATCCGCTCGATCCGCAAATCGGGCCGGGTGCGTAACGGCAGCTCGCGCGATCCGACCGCACGAAAATCAGCTTGCGTGACCGCCATGCCCCGGTTCCCTCATTTCTCCATTTCAGAACATTCCACAGAGTTCAATCACTCCGCTTCGGCTGGCTGATCCTGACGAGAAGGAAGTTGAGCGACTCGCCGCACCCAGATATTCCGGAAGCGAACCGGGTTTCCATGATTCTGAATATGAATCGGCAACTCGCCTTCATGAGCAGAATACTCGGGCGGAATATGCCAGAACGTTCCCCCCTGCAGCTCGACATGATTCTGAACCAGCACGCCATTCTGCAGCACCGTAAAATAAGCCGGACTTTTCACCGAGCCATCGTTGTGGAATCGGGGAGCGGTAAAAATGATGTCATAGGTCTGCCACTCACCGGGCGGTCGGCAGGCATTGACCAGCGGAGGATACTGCTTGTAGATCGAACCACACTGACCATCAAAATAAGTTTCGTTCTCATAGGAATCGAGAATCTGAACTTCGTATTTTCCCATCAGGTAAACACCACTATTCCCGCGTCCCTGACCTTCCCCTTTCACTTCACTGGGAGAGGCCCATTCCAGATGCACCTGGCAATCCCCGAACGCTTCTTTCGTGGTCAGTCCGCCACTTCCGCCCGCAACCAGTTCTCCATCCTGCAGCTTCCAGCCATCATCCGAAGTGAACCCCGAGAAGTCCTTGCCATCGAAAACCACAATCGCATCGGAAGGAGCCTGATTTGCCGGAGCGGAAACCACAACCGGTTCCAGCCAGGGAATCCCGCTCTTCCATTCCTCAACAGCCGCATAGGCCATGAAGGTAAACGCCAGAAATCCACCCGCGACCGCTCCTGATTTCCAGTGACTTCGAACGGGATGCAGCAGATGACCAAAACTGTTTGCGACTGTTTTCAACATAAAAGAACCCGATATGTTCAGAGAAGGGGATTCGACCAGAGTCTCAGGACCAGCTTACAGAAGAAACGAGAGCAAAACCTGCCCCAAAGCGTTCCCGTAACCAGCCCCGACCCATGAGTTTACGTTGCCCGCTCCACTCGATGCAATCGAAAGCCACCACGATCAATACGACTCACCCAGCCAGCGGAAGAGAATAGGCCACGACTCTACGAGCCGTACAAAGCGTGATCCAACCGGAGAAGTCAGACATTCATTGAAGCCGAGTGGCCGAGTAATGCATCATCCATCGCCAAATGTCAGTCAAAGTGTGCCACTGCTGGCTTGCCCAGCAGTGAATTTCCTGAAGAAGATACCTGACAATCAGCGGAAGGCGAAGCACTACTTGCAGCTTGACACATCACATCCATCAATTAACAATAATTCGATGCGTTATATACTAATTCCTTTTCCGTTACACAGAAGTCCATTTCTGTCTAACTATTGGTAAGACGGCTATGCCAAACGCCGATGCGTTAGCACTTATCCACGCTGAAGCCACAGGTGAATCTGGGTTGATCGTGGATTCTCGCATGGGCAGAGACCTCGACCCGATAAGGGTTGCACGCCTTGCCGCCGCGATTCGGACTGTTGCCGAGACCTTGCGCGGCGTTGATCTCCTTAACCGTGAGCTTGCTGCTTCACTTCACGTCCTTGGATTCTTGGTTTCTCGCGAAGCCGAGAGTTGGGCATCTCGCACTCAGGAGTTTCCGAAGGCAGTGTTCGATGCGCTTATTGACCTTGAGGAAGCAGTTTGTGATTTATTCTTCGATATTTCCAGGTGATACGATGACTCCGTCTAATTATGCGTACTCTGCTAGC
>JAGQQT010000755.1 GCA_020426065.1 Planctomycetaceae bacterium
CCCCAGCATGCCAGCTGGATCATTCGCGATCCGTTGAGAAGAGTCATGTCCGAGGGAACCGGTCAACGGATTGATGTCGGCCAGCTGGATATCTATGGAAAAACCGGGACATCCCAGGTTTACGATCCCGAACTGAAGGGTTATTCGCCAAATCGCCATGTCTGCTCATTTGTGTGCGGAATCCCCGCAGCCGATCCGGAGCTGATCGCTCTGATCGTGGTCGACTCTCCGACTCAGGGGCAAAGTCATTACGGTTCGACCGTTGCCGCTCCGGCAGCCATTTCCCTGCTGAAATCGAGCTGGAAATCCCGCCGGCTGGCAACCGCTTCAGATTCCAGCCAGATTCGCTGATACGAACTGGTCCGAAAACTCCTGTCGGCTCAGCGTCTTTTCCCTGATCGCTCACTTTCTCCCAACGGGAAGGACTCTTTGTGCGTATTTCTCAAGGATTTCAGCATTTCCCTGCCACCAGGTCATTCAGAGATCCTGCCTGACGAATCTGGATATCAATTCCTCCACAGAACCTTTACAATCCGACCTGCCTGGATCGCTGGATTTTCCCTGAATGCTCAGGGAAAACCCGTTTGGAAACGGCCGCAGACAGGATTTATGCCATTACTTTTTGAACCGGGAAACCGACCACTCTCATGGCTGCACGCAAACCACTCTTTACACGTGAAGAACTTGATCTGAGAAATCAGAATCTAGCTGCGTTTTTATCGTGGCTGATTCCTGGTGCCGGTCAGTTTTATCAGCGACGCTACGTGAAAGCCGGGATCTTCTTTGTCTGTATCCTGGGGAGTTTCTTTTACGGCGTCCTGATGGGAGAAGGTCATCCCGTATATGCCAACTACTACGAGGATCTGGATGGTCAGGTTTTCAGAAAACGAAATCTTGGTTACCTCTCCCAGGTCCTGGTGGGAGCAGCCTCCCTGCCTGCCCTGATCCAGTCCAGCCGTTTTGAAACCGGTGAGAACGGACTTCCGCCGGGCCAAACTCTCACCAGTCCATTTTTCGGTCAGATTATTGGTGATGATGCAGAGCGAACCATTACCGAGATCAGTGGGACACTCACGGTACGTTCCCAGCCTGGTCCGGCAGGACCGGAACTGAGTGCGGAATTCAGTGGCAAGGGAACCGAAACCAACGACACTGTGGAATTTACTGCCATCCAGTTCGAAAGCACATCCAACACAATTGGACCGGAAATCTCTGCCAGCTCCAAACGCAGAGTCTTTATGAAAGTGGATGAGGTCCAGCAGGGTTCTGTGTCCAGTGGTGAGTTGATGATGGGAAATGTGAACCGACCATTTCTCAACTGGTATCAGGTTCCACTGCAGGATCAGGATTTGCAGAATCTGAATGCCCGACTGGGCAAACGCTGGGAACTGGCGATGGTGCTCACCTGGATTGCGGGCCTGCTGAATATCCTGTGTATCTGGGATGCCTACGAGGGACCAGCCTATGGCCTCCGACCAGCCGTTCCGGATCCGAATGCCAACAAAAAAGAAGGACAGGTCAAGACCTGAAGCTGATCAATCGAATTCTGTTGATCCCCATTCTTTGTCCTCTGGAAACACAACATGAACCTGCCGATTCTGTTTTATCTGCTCCCCATGACGGCCGTCGCCTCGCTGGTCTACAGTGCCAGCCGGTTTGAGGATACTCATGCGATCCTGACAAAATCGGTTCGGCTGTTCATCCAGATTACACTGTTTCTGGCTGGCATTCTGCTGGTGCTGTATTTCCTGACAGCCCGCCTGTAAGCAACCTCCTCAGTCTGATCCTGTCGAGGTTTCCTCGTCATTCTCGCGGGCTTCAATCATCTCCAGTTGGTGCATCTTGCGGTAAAAATTGGTGCGATGCAATCCGAGCCGACGAGCCGCTTCGGTCATATTGCCCCCCGCTTCGGCAATCGCAGACCGAATATAGGCCCGTTGAAAATCGAGCGTCGCTTCGGTCAGTCCAGCGGGGTCCTGCATCG
>JAGQQT010000756.1 GCA_020426065.1 Planctomycetaceae bacterium
TATGATGGCAGATTGAGCAGGAGAACCTCCCAGCAACGCTTCCCTGAACAGGTGAACGTAAGATTCTTCCCCGGACAGACTGGTGATACGATCGTAACGGACTGCATCCAGCCCAACATTCAAAGCCTCCCGATGCAACCGGGACATTCGACCGCCAATTACCTCACAGTACAATTCGTCCCAGTATTCCAGTTCTTCTCTTTCAAAACGCTTATCAGGACCGAACAGGGCCATCTCCAATTCGAACTTCTGAGGTACAGATCCTGTGACACCGAGTTCCAAATGGACCACGTCGCCTGCAAATGTAGCCGGAATCAATTCTCGCCCCTGCACGATGCGGTAATTGACCTCAATCCCACGATTCGATTCATCTTGCAGTTCGATACCCTCCGGAATCAGTTCTGCAATGCAATGAGTCCGTGAAATGCTGCGTGAATAATTGTCGTTCTGTTTGCTAGATGGCAGAAATCGAATGATGATGTCATTATCGCGGCTACGCCCCAGTGTGATTCGGAGACGGGCAAATAATAGTGTGCGGCGACCGTCCTCAAAAAAAAGCCCACAGGCGTCCAGGTAAGCCCGCTTGTGTGCAGCGTTTGCAACAACAGGTAAACGTAGTTGTTTTTCCGTATCAACTTTCAGCTGATACTCAAAAGCTGTCTCAGGCTTTTCGGAAATATGTGATGACGCATCAAATGTTCCTCCCAGAGCGTCCTGCAGGTTAATGACGCTGTCGCCACCACCTTTGAGGATCACTTTGGAAAATTGCTTCAGGTTATAACCCTGCAGATTAACCATCGACTGCCCATCACCATCGATTTCAAGAACCCCTCCTTCGGTGGCATTCGCATCACTGACATTCAGACGAATCCGACAACGGTAGAAGCGGGGCAGGTCGGCAGGCACATCTCGAAATGCCAAGTCCACTTCGATGAGGTATTGCCCCGGGCGACAGTCCATCTGGTCGGAAGTCATCCGGAATGGTATCTGAAATGACCATAGCCCCGGCTCTTCTGCATGGACACGCCTCAATGACGAATCTGAATGATCCAGTTCGCGATCAATAATAACCCGCACTTCTGGACGGCATTGTTCATATCCTGGACAGATCAGCGTGCACTCTGATCGCACCTGATAGCCCACCCGAGGCAGTTCGCCCCAATCAACTAGGAGTCGAGGTGCTGCAACCCGATTTTGTCGGCTTTTCAATTCAGACTGAAAGCGATTCAGGATTTCCGCAACGACCTCCTCAGACGGGACGTTCATTCTGACCAGAGGTTCAATTTCGGCCAGAGTGGCGTTTTCCGAAACCTGCTGCTTGATCACTGGAAAAATCATGTCCGCGATGCTGGAAACATCCACAATACACCCCTCAAAGATTCACTCAGCCTGAAACTTAGTGACTGCAGCAAAATAGCTCCTGCAGATCACATCTGGGGGGGACCGGGAGGCATCGATTGTGATTCTGGAACAGGCGGGGGAGCATCGTTTGGTTGGAAGAATCGCATTAGTTCTGGAACCTGTCCAGCTTGTCCCCAGGCAGGCATTCCCGTTTTCCAAACCAGAGTTGCAGCCGTCACTTGGCCGCTTTGGACATAGTGTTGAACCTGATTTAACTGTAAAGCAGGCGATTGCTGGCCATTCAACAAAACATACCAGGTTTCGGATACTGCAATCGGAGGTGGAACTGCAGCCGTCGACGGTGGGAACGGACTATGATGCTGAGGAGCTGGATTGGATGCTTGAGCCAGACCACCAATCATCTGTTGGACGCTTCCCTGTTGGGCCTGCATGGCCATCTTATAAGCTTCAGCAATCGCATCGGCCTTAGCCCGTTCGGTTTCGTTCATTTTTTCATACATCTTCAGACGTTCATCATTCAGCTGAGCGGAAGGATTTACAGTAGCCTGTACCTTGATCGCATCCTGCGTCGCTTCGTGCTTTTTCAGATCAGCCAGCAAGGCTGCATTCTCGGTACCAGC
>JAGQQT010000757.1 GCA_020426065.1 Planctomycetaceae bacterium
CGGTCGGAAGATGGAATCACCTGGAATTCAATCGCGTTAGTTGAGGATGCGGATGAAGACCTGCGAGATGCCAAATTATCCGTCATGCCAGATGGCCGCTTCCTGCTCAATGGAGCGGGAATGCGGGCCAATGAACAGATCCGTTATCACTCGATGATCTGGACCTCAGCAGATCAGGGGAAAACCTGGTCGGAAGGGAAACAGATCGGCGATCCCGGCTTCTGGCTGTGGCGCATTCAATGGCATAACGGAATCGCTTACACCATGGGTTACGCCACCGATCGCGATCGGGAAAAACGCTCCCTCCGTTTCTATCGCAGCGAAAACGGAACCGATTACGAGACCTGGATTGAAGCAGTGAATGTCCAGAAGGGCGTCGGAGAGGATCGGATTCTCTTTCTCAAAGATGAAACCGCCTTGTGCCTGCTGCGTTGTGAAACCGGAACCAAAAATGGCAAGCTGGGTCGCTCCACTCCACCCTACAAGGAATGGGAATGGACCGAAACCAGCCACCGGATTGGCGGGCCGAACATGATTGAACTTCCTGATGGTCGCCTGCTGGGAGCAGTCCGGCTTTATACACCCAAACAGCGGGCTTCACTGGTCTGGATCGATCCGGAAACGGCCACACTGACTGAATGTCTTGAACTCCCTTCAGGAGGCGACACCAGTTACGCCGGGATGGTCCTGCGAGATGATGTGCTGTGGATCAGTTACTATTCTTCCCACGAAGAAAAAACGGCCATTTACCTGGCCCGCATCCGCTGTAAATGAAGAGCGGAACGCAGGCTGGTCAGGAGTAAAACAAATTTCAAATGACCGCTCAATCAATGTTGGGCGGTGTCCATTCGGGGATGCCTTCTTTATCGAGTTGAGCGGCATAGTCGACATGGAATGGACGGGTGGGAGACATCTGGACCCCCTCATTGACCATGAGCGGACGTGATTCTTTCCAGAACTGGTCGTACTCTTTGCGAAACCGTTCAACTATCTCAGGGTGCTTACCAATGACATTGGTGGTCTGCCCGGGGTCATTGATCATGTCATAGAGCTGATCATTATTTACAAAGCGGAACCGCTGATTGCGGACAGAAAACCTCTGCCACTGAAAATCATCGGGATTGGCACCGGTTGGCCAGCGGGCAACATGGGTGAACAGCATGCGGTCCTCCCACTTGTAGTCCGGATTCTGAAGCAGCGGCCACAAACTGCGACCCATCACCTGCCCTTCCGGCAACATTGCACCTGCAATTTCGGCCAGCGTTGGCAGCAGATCGATATGGGCGGCGATCCGATCAATATCCCGGTTTGGTTCGAGCACACCGTCCCAGCGGACAAAAAACGGAACCCGCACGCCCCCTTCATCGGGACTTCCCTTTAAGCCTTTGGTATAGGCATTGAAGGGATAAAGAACGTTGTTCTCTCCATCAACACCGATGATATGGTTCAGCCTTCCCGAACCTCCTCCTGTCATGCCGTTGTCGGACATGAAAATCAGAATCGTTTTCCGGTCCAGATTCCATTCAGTCAGCTTTTGCAGCAATTGATCCATATTCTCATCGATGTTTTCGATCATGCCGTAAAAACCGGCTTCCTGTTCGTTAAAGCCCATATCCAGGAACCGCTTCTCATTTTTTGGCGGGGCAATAAATGGACCATGCGGTGCATTGGTGGCGATATATGCAAAAAACGGCTGTTCCTTGTCTGCCTGCTCTTTAATGAATCCGAGAGCAGCGGTGAAAAAGACATCCGTGCAGAAGCCTGATGTTTTCACAAACTTACCATTATGCCTGATCACGGGATCGAAGTATTTATTCTCAGGAGCATCCGCACAGCTGCAATCGTAAGCCTGACCTATTCCTCCCGCACCATGGATAAAAGCCTCATCAAAGCCCCGTTGGTCAGGCTGATATTCGTGCTCATCTCCCAGATGCCACTTGCCGAAAATGCCACAGCGATAACCAACACTTCCCAGTACTT
>JAGQQT010000758.1 GCA_020426065.1 Planctomycetaceae bacterium
CGATGGAATCGTCGATCGTCTGATGGAGCAGAAGGGGAGCCTGATTGAAGAAGGAGCCATTCTGACCACACTTTCTGATAACAGCACCATGTGGGTCTATTTTAATCTTCCCGAAGCTCGATACCTGGAGTATCAGGCAGCCATGAATGGGACGAACAGTCATAGCCATCTGGATGTGAAACTGAAGCTCGCGAACCACAAGATGTTTCCACACGATGGAGTCATTGGAGCGATTGAAGCGGACTTCAACAATGAAACCGGCAACATTGCTTTTCGGGCAGACTTCCCTAATCCTGATGGACTGCTGCGAAATGGTCAGACAGGCAATATTCTGATCAATCAGGTTGAGGAAGATGCGATCGTCATTCCTCAGCGGGCAACCTATGAAATCCTGGCCAAAAAGTATGCATTTGTCGTAGATGAACATCATGTGGTCCACCAGCGGGAAATCGTGATTCAGCACGAACTGGAAGATATCTATGTCATCGAAAGTGGATTGTCCGAAAACGATAAGATTATTCTGGAAGGTATTCGTCAGGTTCGAGATGGCGAAACCGTTGAATACGAATTCGTCGACGCATCAGAAATCATGTCCAATCTGAAATATCACGCAGAGTAATCTCCTCCGCGAATTCTCCCTCCCTCATACCTTGTCCTCCGGCCATGGACGTCTTCAAGAATGACGTCTCTGGCTCGGATTATGTCTTGTCGTAATTCAGGCTCACCTCTTCTTCATCCGGATTTCTCCACGCGAAATCATCTTTCTCATTCTGGACGGATCCCCACCCTAATCCGCTCAACGGCTCAGACTCATGTTTACAAAATTTCTGCATCGGCCCGCTCTGGCGATCGTGATCTCTCTGTTAATCCTGTTCATGGGTGGGCTGGCGATCAATGTTCTGCCGATCTCTCAGTTTCCCTCCGTGGCCCCACCGAGTGTGCGTGTTTCGGTTTCCTATCCGGGTGCCAGTGCCAAGATTCTGATCGATTCCACCATGGTGATTCTTGAGCAGGCCATCAACGGCGTGCCCAACATGCGATACATGATCAGCGATGCCACCAGTGCCGGTGAAGGAACAATCCAGATCATTTTCGAGCCAGGAACTGATCCAGATGTGGCGGTCATGAACGTCAATAACCGTGTGCAGATGGTTAAAAATAACCTTCCCCCGATTGTGGAGCGGGAAGGGATTATCGTCATGCAGAACATGACCAGCATGTTAATGTATGTGAATGTTTTCAGTACAGACCCCGGTGTGGACCAGAACTTTCTGTATAACTATGCCACGGTAAACATCCTCAACGAAATCAAGCGAATTCCGGGGGTGGGAACTGCCACGATTCTGGGTAACAGAGCCTACGCAATGCGTGTGGAACTGGAACTGGATCGCATGCGGGCTTATGAGGTCTCGGCAGAGGATGTGATGGAAGCCCTGGCGGAGCAAAGCATGATCGGCTCACCCGGCCGTCTCGGCCAGGCGACCGGGCAGACATCACAGACACTTGAGTATGTTCTGACGTGGGTTGGACGCTATACGACTCCCGAGGAATACCAGAAAATCATCCTCAAGGCCAATTCCGAAGGGGAAATTCTGCGTTTGGGCGACGTGGCCAAAGTGAGTCTGGGTTCGTCGTTCTATGATCTGTATTCCGACATAGACGGACTTCCCTCAGCGGCTATTGTGTTAAAGCAGACCCCTGGTTCCAATGCGACTGAAGTGATTGAAAAGGTCAAGCATAAGGTCGAGGAGATCAAGCACAAATCATTTCCGCCAGGGATGGATTACGCCGTAACCTATGACGTTTCCACTTTCCTGGAAGCTTCGATTGAAAAAGTGCTGCATACCCTTTTCGAAGCATTCATCCTGGTCTCACTGGTCGTCTTCCTGTTTCTGGGAGACTTTCGCAGCACCCTGATTCCGACTCTCGCAGTGCCGGTTTCATTGATCGGGACCTTCTTTTTCATGCTGATGTTCG
>JAGQQT010000759.1 GCA_020426065.1 Planctomycetaceae bacterium
ATCTTGGAGCCAACCTGTTCGACTCGAACACTGGTTGCGTTGTTGTCCGCTTTGACAACCAGCATGGAACCACTCATCCACATCTTGGAAATCGAGAGCAGTTGTCTCGTTTCCAGTGCCTGGGTTTCGCCAGCAAACTGTTTAGGCTGCCGGCGCTGTGGTTTGCTGAAGACTCTTGAGACGGATTGAATTCCCCGTACGAACAATGACATGATCTGGCCCCCCGATCCTGTAGTGTTTTGAAAAGTGTGTTTGAAACGTTTTGTGCTTGGTTAAGCGAAACACGAAACGAAGCTGGGACAGACTTCTTCCTGCAAATTCGGGGATTTTGCAGATTTTCCCTCAATAGCCGTCTGTGAGACTCTTTTTCAGGTCTGAAACGCGCGTCGTGCCGGTTTCAGCGCTGTTGGAATCAGGGCTGATCAGCACAGGGAATGATCAATTCTCAGCGCGCTGGAGCGTGGGCAACCAGTGAGGGGTTGGCATAAGAGTTATGAGGGGCTGGAGAAAAGCCAGTCTAATAACGGGTTTTGCACCCGGGCAGGGCTTTAGTGAGTTCCTCGTAGCCACTTGGTGAAATCTGCGTTCCGCGTACATCCAGGTGCTTGAGATTTTCCAGGGCTTTCAGGCTGGGGAGTGCCTCATCGGTCAGGTTGCCGCACTGCTTCAGGACCAGGTCTTTCAAAAGCACAGACTGCTTGAGGAAGGCAATTCCTTCATCCGAGACTTCGGTGCGGGAGAGGCAGAGGTTGGTTAGCGACGGAAGCCGGGACAGATACTTCAGCCCCGCATTCGTGATCGGAGTATCACGCAGGTCGACCCAGGCCAGACTCCGGAGAGTAGCCAGGGCACCCAAGGCGTTATCGGAAAGATGGCAGCGTTTGAGAGCCAGCGCCTGAAGCTGCTGCAGATTGCGGATCAGGCGGAACTGCTCGGTATCGAGATGCAGATCCTGCAGTTCCACATTCTTAAGAGTTCTGAGTGAGGTCATGGTATCAAACCAGTGAGCGGGCGGACTGGCGGTTTCATCGGCCATGACGGCAATCGGTTCTGCCTGGAGGTTTCGTTTGATCCGGACTTTGGAGAGTTCCAGCAGATCAATTCCACGCACAACATGACTTTCCGGCTGCTGGGCCGGATCCACTTTTACACGGGCGGAAGGCAGGTTCCCGTGGAACTGCTCGAGTCCTTCGCTGGTAATCGCCGTTTTACGCACATCGACATAACTGAGTGTGGCCAGCTCGCTCAGCTTCTTAAGTCCCACATCACCCATCGCGGTTCCGGCGAGGTAGAGACGACGCAAGCGGGGCATACGGACCAGAATTTCAGCCGCCTCATCGGTAATGGGTGTCCCTGAAAGATCCAGAGACTCAAGCCTTACGAACGGCAGCAGCGAAATCAGTCCTTCGTTTTCAATCCGGTTTCCTCCCAGCTTCAGTTTGCGGAGTCGGCGGAAGGAAGCCAGTGCACTGAGGCCGTGGTGAGTGAGATGTGTTGAACGCAGATCCAGTTTTTCGATCAGGACCAGACGCTGCAGTCGGTTGAGCGCCGCTCTGTTGACGGCGGCTCCAGCCAGACTCAACTCACGCAGAGAAACCAGCCCGACCAGATAGTGCAGGCCTGCCTCAGTCAGCCGGTTGTTGTTCAGGTTAAGAGCTTTGAGAAGTCGAAGCTTCTTCAAAAAGATGAGACCCGTGTCTGTAATATTGGTGTTGGCAACAGAGAGGCTGTGCAGTTGTTCGAGCTGACAGATGACCTCCAGATGTTCGTTACCCACGTCCGTATCAGAGACATCGATTTCTTTCAGGGAAGCAATCTGGGCAATCCGGCGCATGACTGCCAGCGGGAGGTTCATATCGTTGAGCCGGAGTGTTTCCAGTTCTGGAACCGTTTCCAGGGTGTCCAGCAGGCTGTCGAGGCGATCGAGAGGGCATCCGGTAATCGTCCAGGATGTCATCAAAGGATGGATTGC
>JAGQQT010000075.1 GCA_020426065.1 Planctomycetaceae bacterium
GGCTGCAGATGGTGCTGATCATCGTGCTGGGTGTTACCGCCAGCTGTTTCGTCAAAGGCCCGGTTGCCACACTGCTGACCTTCGGCATTCTGCTGGTCAGCTCCTGGTTCAATGATCTATTGAAAGGACTGGCAACAGGGCAACAGGAAGGAGGCGGTCCGTTTGAATCCGCCTATCGCATGTTTATGCACCTTAATCCCACGATTTCCATTGATGATGGCCCATTGAAAGCCATCATGCTGGTTGTCGATAAGGGTGCGATTGGTTTCCTGTGGACGGTGCAGCACCTGTTCCCCCGCTTCGAGTACTTTGACATGATTCCTTTCGTCGCCAATGGATTTGAAGTTCCCTGGCGTGCGGCCCTTCTGCCCAGCATCTGTGTGACGCTGGCATTTGTTATTCCCTGTCTGTTCCTGGGTTACTTCTCAATGAAGTTACGTGAAATGGAGGCGAAATGAGTCGGATTTCGTCACAGCAAAGAAAACTGGTTTACCTGGTTATCATCGTGCTCCTGCTGGCACCCATTGTCTATCTGGGTGCTCCTGGCGATGGAAGCGAAGGCTCCGGCGGCAAGCTGGCCCAGTTGCGTCGTGAATACGACCTGGGTGAAACCAGCCTGGGGAACGTTGACCCCGCTTCGGCAACCATGAACCTGGTTCTGCTCGGTCTGCGTGGAATTGCATCCAACATGCTCTGGGTGGAAGCAGTCAAACAGAAGGACCAGAAAGACTGGGCCGGACTGCGGGCAACCGTGGATTCGATCGTGCTGCTTCAGCCGCACTTTCGTCAGGTCTGGGAATTTCAGGGCTGGAACCTGGCTTACAACGTCTCGGCCGAATGGGATGGCGTGGAAGATCGCTACACCTGGGTCAAGGAAGGGGCCAAGTTCATGATGAAAGGGAGCGACCGCAACTACAAATATCCGGAACTCTACTGGGAAAGCGGTCGTATTCTGGGGCAGAAAATCGGTCGTGCGGATGAGAAGAAATTCTTCCGCCAGTTCTTCCTGGATGATCCCACCCGTGAAGGTGGCGGGCCGGATCCCGAGATCAATCCGGACGGCAAGGACAATTACCTCGCTGCCAAGGACTGGTTCCTGAAGGCAAACGAAGTCGAAGACAAGCCCGGAATTTCCCAGTCCCGACTGGCACGCGTCCTGTTCCGATCCTATCCCACGAAATCCCAGATCGACTACGCAGACACCTTCCAGCAGGAAGGAAAGTTTGACGAGACTGAACGAATTCGTGAAGCCTGGGAAGTGGCTTCTAACGAATTGCGGAGCGTCTGGGGTAAAGAGAAGTTTATGACTCCAGCTGGAGCTGTCATTCTCGAAGCCAATGATGAAGCTCTGGAAGCGATCGTTAAGGAGGAGGGGGAGAAGTTCTCCCTCGCCCAGAAAAAAGAATGGGTGACCCGCCGCCAGAACATGTCCAACTACCGCTACTGGCGGTTGCGTTGCCAGGTGGAATCGGAACTGGAAACGATTCAGGCTCACCGGGATCTGTGGCAGGGAAAACGGGCTTTCCTGGATCAGCAGGATTCGGTACAGGCTGAAGAACTACTTTCTCGCGGGATGACCGCGATGGAAAAAATTCTGGCTGAGTGGCCGGAACTGGAGCAGGAAGACAACTTCCGTGAAGAGTGCCTGAAGGCAGTCGTGATCTGGCGAGCCTGCCTGAACCTGCTCAGCAAACCTGTTCCAGAGGACTTCCCCCTGAAGAACCTGTGGAACGCCTACCCGGGTGAAGCTCAGGAATACACCGAACTGTTCCGCACGCTGTACAACGCGGGCGAGTAACCGGTTCCTGATTCAAGTTGGGACTGAGGGTTCTCGGTAACCTGAAACAGGCCTGGATCAACAGAAAGAGCCGGATCGCATAGCGACCCGGCTCTTATCGATCCCCACAATCGATGAACGAAAACTATCTTCAGGTGGTGGGGTTCACAATTTCTGTTGCAAGACTTACTGAGAGTCACCGTAGAAGCGGGTCAACTCTTCAAAGGTCAGCGGTTCCGGTGAGGATGCAGAAGTCATCCGGGCTCGGAAGCGGAGGTTGCCATCCACACTTCCCACCACATGCACCCGATAGGTGACGGTCTGTCCGGCTGGGATGGAATTGAGTGGTTTGAAGAGCACCAGATTCTGGTCGACAGCAACTTCTGAAGGTCCTTTGGCTGAGACAAACTTCACACCTTCGGGAAGTTCGCACGAAATTCCCACGTTCTCAGCAGCAGCGGAACCTTCGTTGGTCACTTTGATTTCATAAGCGGTTTCATTTCCCACTTCGACCGGATCATCCAGGTCAACGATGTCCATGACCAGAGCGGATGCTCCCTCGACTCGTGTGACAATCTGAGTGTCGGTTGTCGAGCCATGCTCGGAAGTGGCCCGGACATAGTGAGTGAATTCTCCGATTCGGTTGGCCTGCAGTTCGACTTCGATCACGGCATCCTTGCCCGGTTCCAGTTTACCAACGAACCAGCTCAGAATGCGTGTTGGCTGATCATAGCTGGCACCCCGGCTGGAAGAGATGTATTCGAAGCCTTCCGGAATCTTGTGCATCATCCGAACATTGCTGGTTCCGATGGTTCCATCGTTGGCCACTCGCAGTGTGTACTTGGCATTCCGGCCTTTGTATCGCAGGCCAGGGCCTTCCACTTCCGCCACCAGGCTGGGAGCGATTACCTTGACTGTTGATGATGACTCCTGCAGCAGGCCGCCATCAGCAGTGGCTTTTACCTGAACCAGTTTTTCACCACCAGTGACAGCAACAACGGCCAGACGGATGGTACGGGCTTCACCCGGGTTGAGTGAGCCAACATCCATAATCAGTCGCTCGCCGCGTGGGTGTTCCAGTCCAGCTGGTATCAATGCTTCCAGCTTTACGTTTTTGGCAATCCCGTTCCCCGGGTTGGTGATTGTTACGCTCTGTGATGCCGGATCTCCCACCAGAACTTCTGTGGGGCCCTGCAGACTGATCCCCAGCATTGGTTCCCGCACCACAAAGGCGGATTGGGCAGCGGCGGTGAAGTGTACTTCAGCAGTTGCGTTCAGTGCTCCCCGTTCTGTCGGGAGGACAGTCACCTGAATGCTTCGGGTTTCACCTGCCTTGAGATTCCCGAGCTGCCAGCTGGTTGCAGAAGGATCACTGGACTCAGGCGAAGCGGCCAGCACTGTCACCATTTCCGGGAACTGGGCATTGACTGAGACATTGTAGGCAGTGCTGGTCCCATTATTCTTAATGACCAGTTCACACTGACTTTCCTGACCGACGTTAATTCCTTCGGCAGTCTGCCATTCCACCACGATATTTGGATTCTGGACTCCGGCAGTAACCTCTTTCACTGTCTGCGGTGCAGAGTGATGAGGGTGCGAGCCGGTTTGCCCCATGTCTGGAACGTTTGGAACAGCGGGAACTGTCGGTAGTGACGACGAAGCTGGTGTCAGGTTCATCTTGACGGTCGGCAGCACAGTTTGAGTCTGGCTGGCCGGATGAACGGGAACCGAATTGCTGCTTTCTGGTTTCACGGTTGCTTTGACATTACGTGCCCATGGTGGCAGTTCCGATTCGTGTGAAACCGGAGTCACCTTGAATTCCTGAACGCCTTCTTCAGCGTATTCGTATTGAGCATTCAGGACTGGTGCTTCTCCTGCGGACAGCTCGATCTGCTCTGGAGCGGTGCTGACCGGTGTGGAGAGTGTTGCTGTTTTGACCGGAATCAGCTTCTGCGATGTCTGATCGCCGAACAGTTCCTGGTAATAATTTTTGACCGGTGACTGAGTAGTGCGGCGTTCGTACTTCTGGATTCGACTGGCTTCAAATTCTTCCACCCCCGTGTAGTAGGGAGCTTGAGGTCGGTTCGCTGGCTGCAGTTCCTGGGCGAAGGCCGGACTTACCACGACACCTGACAGGGCCGACACAACTACTAATTTTGCAGATGGCGTGCGGCACGCAAATTCCATCATCCTGTTCAGCAGACCGCTCCGCATGTCTTGCTCCTTGACAGAGAGTGCGTCAATCCATGACGCCGGAAGTTCATAATTGGTTGTGGGAACCGAAATCAGACTGGGGAATTCCCCGTCTATCGAAATATCGGTTATTGCGGTAACAGGACTGAAGGAAGATAGGCAGAATTTGCCGGTTATATCGATTTTTCAGGTTCCGTGGCGTGAATCAGCCCAAAACTGGCCCAAACTGATCAGGGAAAAGTGAGTCCTCCGAATGCCTGACTACCGCATTGTTTGTCCCATCCAGCAGAGATTTGCTGGAAATGATCTGCTCTCCTGGGCAAAATCTGCCACCTGGCTGAAGTTTGTAAGTTGCTCATTTGTGCTCCACCCTTTGTCTTAAATGAAAGAGAGAGTATGCCCGCAACTGATTCTGATTCCCCCAGGCAGACACCGATGATCATCCGCATCGTGCTGTGCGGACTTTTTCTCTGTTTTGCCTGGTTCGGACTGGCTGGTACATATGCGTCCTTCGTCTTGAAATCACAGGGAAAGATCGCCACCGGGACCTGTATTGATGTGACCACCACCAGACATACCCAGTCAAAAGGGGGAACCCGCACGGATTATCACTTTCTGGTCGAGTTTCAGACTGCCGATCAGAAAACCGTGCGAACGGAAGTGGAACCCTGGTTTGCGGAGATGCGTCCCGGCCAGGAGGTCGAAATCCTCTATCTTTCTGTAAATCCGAAGCATGCCCAATTGAACTGGAGCAGTTCGCTGTGGGGGTTCCCTGCTCTGTTTAGTTTGTTTGCCATCCTGCTGGGGTGGGGACTATTGAATGATTTCAGAACTGCCAGGCAGCATAAAAGGAAGAAATGACCTGGAGCGTCCCATTTGAGATTCTGATGAACGTGTCTACGATCTGAAAAAGTCGTCCCGGAATTGAACACGAATTCAGAGAAACGGTTTTGCAGTGGACATCTGGCTGATTCTGCAGGTTTTTTCGACGTTTGCCATGACAGGACTGATCTGGCTGGTGCAGGTCGTTCAGTATCCGTTACTGGGACGTGTGGGGCAGGAAAGTTTTAGTGCCTATCACACCGGGCATATGCAGCGGATCACTTTTGTGGTCGGGCCATTCATGCTTTGCGAGCTGTTTTCAGCCGTGATGTGGCTCTGGACTGCGTCTGTCGAACAGTCCGTTCAGGCTCAGGCTGGTATTCTGCTGCTGGGTGCCATCTGGGGCTCCACCACTCTGATTCAGGTTCCATTGCACGAAACTTTGCAGCAGGACTTTACGCAGAAGCGTCACCGCGAACTGGTTCTGACCAACTGGATCCGCACGATCGCCTGGACAGCCCGCTCGATTCTGCTGCTCTGGGTTCTGGCCGGGCTTTGAACCTGCCTGCCTGTCCGAAGTCACACCCCTGAAAGCACGATTCCATGTCTCGCCCGCTCCGCAATCTGGTCCTCATCTTCGGCGACCAGTTGCAGCATGATTCGGCAGCACTGGATGACTTTGATATTCAGCAAGACTCCCTCTGGATGGCAGAGGTCGAGGAAGAAATCACCTACGTCTGGAGCCATCAGTTACGGATCGCCATGTTCCTGTCAGCGATGCGTCACTTTCGCGAGGAATGCCAGGACAGAGATCGACCCATTGAATATCACGAATTGAATCCAACCTCAGATTCTGACCGGGGGAAGTCATTCATCGAGATCCTGAAACAGGACTTGAAGAGACTGAAACCGCAAAAAGTCATCTTTGTTCAACCGGGCGACTATCGCGTCTGGAACACCATCCGTGAACTACTGGAGCAGGCAGATGTGGAGTATGAGGTCCGTCCAGACCGGCATTTTTACTGCTCTCCTCAAGAGTTCTTGGAGTACTCAGCAGGCAAAAAAGAACTCCGGCTCGAATACTTTTATCGTTGGCTGCGTAAAAAACATAACGTACTGATGGACCAGGACGGCCAGCCGGAAGGAGGTCAATGGAATTTCGATCACGACAACCGGGAAGCATTTGGCAAGTCGGGCCCGGAAAGCAAACTGGCTCCCCGACAATTCCGCCCCGATGAAATCACGCAGCAGGTCATTGAGCTGGTCAGGCAGCGGTATCCAAAACATCCCGGGTCACTCGAATCTTTTGATCTGCCGGTCACTCGAACCGAAGCGCTGAAAAAACTCCGTCACTTCATCACAGAACGATTGGACAATTTCGGCCGATACGAAGATGCCATGTGGACGGATCAGACCTATCTTTATCACTCACATCTTTCTGCCTGCCTGAATCTGAAGCTGATCAGTCCCCGCGAGTGTATTGAGAAAGCAGTCGAAGCGTATTACTCAGGTGAGGCGGCCCTGAATTCCGTTGAGGGATTTGTCCGGCAGATTCTGGGCTGGCGGGAATTCATCCGCGGAATTTACTGGACTCACATGCCAGACTACGCAGAACTGAATGCCCTTGAGGCAGAATCGGAACTCCCTCAGTTCTATTGGGATGGAGCAACCGACTTGAATTGCGTCAGGGAATCGATGCGTCATGTGCGATTGCATGCCTACTCTCACCACATTCATCGATTAATGATCCTGGGAAATCTTTCGCAGACCCTGGGAGTGCATCCGTATCGATTTCATGAATGGCATATGGCCATGTACCTGGATGCGATCGACTGGGTTTCGCTCCCCAACACACTGGGGATGAGCCAGTTTGGTGATGGAGGAATTGTCGGAACCAAGCCTTACTGCTCCACGGGCAACTACGTCAACAAGATGAGCAACTTCTGCCGGAACTGCCAGTATGATTACAAAAAGAAAGTCGGAGAGGATGCCTGCCCGCTCACCACGTTTTACTGGGACTTTCTGGATCGGAATTACGAGCAGCTGAAAGAGAACCCGCGGATGAAATTTGCCATCCAGAATGTGCAGAAACTGAGAAAGAAACCGGCCGAACTGGAAGAGGTTCGGCAGCGTGCGAACTCTTTACGGGAACAGTGGGGGTGCCAGAAGTCTTCACCAAAGTAGAACTGATACGATCAGGGGTCCACTCCAGCAACGCAAAAACGCCCGTACCACTCTGTACGGGCGTTTGACTTGACCCTGATTGAACCGGGAATTAACGCGACCAGGTATTTACTGGTTCGGTTTCAAATCCGTAAGGACGAGCAGCGGTTGAGGAAGGAGTCCCGATGGTTCGATATCCATCCATCAGACTGGCATCCGCCTGGAAATAGGGATCTGGTTCTGGAGACAGTGGTCCCCAGGGAACAAACTGGCTTTGACGATCCACGTCAGCTGGTGTTGGCACCTGCTGATGCATCTGTGGAGTGGAGGGTACGGTTAGCGTGGGATTGGGATAGGTTGTTCCCGGCAGAATTGTGGGTGGAGCAGCGTATCCTGGTGCCATCATGGTACCCTGTGGCATGATCGTGGATCCCATTCCATAAGGGCTGACCATGCCTGGTCCACAGGTTGGACACGGGCTGGGCATAGTGGGTGCCATCATTGGAGTCGGACAGAGCGGCTCGCAAACCGTTGAGATGCGTCGGCGAGGGACCATCACCTGCTCGCAAACCGTTTGATGACGCACGATATTGCGGTATTCAGTCTGAGGAACGTAGCTGACGACCTGTCGATACGTTGTGACTGGGACCTGTTCGCAATGAGCAACTCGACGCATCCGGGTCTGCGGTACCATCTCCCAGTCGACAACTCGACGTTGCACCATTTGTGGTACTGGAGTGATACAGGCCGGTGCACAAGGCATTGGGCGGGCAATCGCCCGGCAATGACAACGTCCACGCATTCCACAACCTCGACAGAACAGCCGAGGAAGCAGGCGTGGGTAACTGCTGCCGTAGTAGCCAGTACCTCCACAGGCCCTGGCGACCGGCGCGTAATTTTGAGCCAAGACATTGGCCTGTTCCAGACCAACGGCACCAAGTGCAACTACTAATGTGAGAATAACAGGCCAGCGCATGGGAGGAGCTCCTGGGCTTGAGCAGTGATCGATTGTGGGATTGGGGGGATTGAGCGACTTTGCCAGAACTGGCAGGGTAGGACGGTAAAGACCATACGGTCGACACCGCAATGATTGTCGCGTATCGTTACAATCGACCCGTGAATCGGGGAACTTGATCAAATTCCTGAATCTTTTCAAAAAATATTGAAGATTCGGGAGAGATATTTTCTCGACCTGTCGGAACGCCCCCTGAGCTTCCGATTCCCCCTATTTCAACATCAATCAATGGATCGATCTCAATTGACTGACGACAGCAGCCTGGCCCGGGAAATTGTGCAACCGTATCACCAGAAACTGGAGTACACCGCTCCTGAGCGGACGATCCATCAGTTGCGTGAGGAGTTTCTCAAACTCACTCCCGGCAGGAACTTGGAACAGTTCACGTCCGGGATGCGGTTCCTGCTGGAAAACCGTTACCTCAAACGGTTAAACGACGAACGGCTCGAACTCTCACCGGAAGGCCGAGCTTGGCTCATGCAAGATCAGTAAGCATCCCGATCACAGCGGATTGGGAATCTCAAAACCGGCGCGTCGTTCCCGATTGACCCAGCGGTTGGCTTCCTCATCACCGGTGAATTGCTCGGCAACTGGATCCCAGATCAGGCGACGGCCCAGCATGCGGGTCAGGTTGGCCAGATGGCAAACCGTCACACTCCGATGCCCGATTTCTGCAGAAGCGCGCGGAGTCTCGCGGGATCGCATACAGTCCAGCCAGTTCTGGATATGCCAGCGGGCCTGCCAGAGAGCCAGATTATCACTCCATTTCCTCTCCTCTTCTGTCACATCGACCTGCTTTAACAGCTCCGCTCCGATCTCACCCGGATTCGTCGTGAATTTGTTCCGGTTGATTTCAATCTTGCCCTTTTCCCCGATGAAGATTGCTCCGCCGACGGGGCCGTTCCCGGGAAGTACGAAATTCAACGGAGTCCCATCGGCATATTTCATCCCAACTTCTCCGTTGAGGCCGGGAGTGATTGGCCACATTTCGACCGGGCCGGTGCCATCCTTCCCCAGCGCCCACTGAACCTGATCCAGTCCATGTGCTCCCCAGTTGGTCATTTCTCCCCCCATGGTATCAATCCAGTTTCCACGCCATTGTGGATTGTAGGGTCGGAACTTCGCCTGATTGAGCCACATGTCCCAGTCCAGTCCGGCAGGAACCGGTTCTTCCGGAAAGGGCTCTGCTGGCAACGCCTGTGGTCCAATGTAGTTGACTGCTCTCACTTCAATGATTTTGCCCAACCCACCCGAGCGAATGAAATCGCAGGCGACCCGGTTCATTTCCATGGAACGCTGCTGGGTTCCCACCTGCAGCACACGCTTGTACTTGTCGACAGCCTGAACCAGTGAGCGTCCTTCGCTGATGCCCAGCGAGAGTGGCTTTTCGGCATAAACATCCTTCCCAGCCTGACAGGCATGAATGCAGGGGAGGACGCGCTGGAATGCCTGGGTTGCCACTATCACACCGTCAATATCTTTCCGGTCCAGCATTTTGCGATAATCCTGGTACAGATCCCAGCTCGCACCTTTCTTGTTGCGATAGGCTTCTGCCCGGGGGAGATCGCAATCACTCAAGGCAACAATCTCAGCTTCTTCCGGCAATTGGTCCATCAGCAGCGTCGCACGAAAACCGACCCCAATCGTGCCGACCCGAATTCGATCATTTGCACCCGGCTTTCCCGCTCCTCCCAGCGCTGATGAGGGAATGATCGTGGGGGCGACAATCCCGGCTGCCAGCCCCTTTAGTGTTGTACGACGGGAAATCAGTTTCGACTGGGAAGTGTTCATCGCGCTTTTCCTTCCAGAATCTAGATGCGTGGGAACTGTATTCGGTATCTGATGTTTCTGTATCATTAACGGGTCTGATCGAGCGAAAGCCCGCTGGCCTGCAGGACCGCCCGCTGCACATTCAATTCATGATCGTAAGGATAGTCATTCTGTTTTTCACCTCGAATGACCTGGGCCATATCAGCAGCGTCCGCTAAATAACGCTGAAAGTTCGGGAAATTGATGTCCTGATAACCCTTCTGATATTCACCATGTGGCTGAGAAAAGGCAACCCGGGCGGAAGGTCGATCCAGTGGCTGGATGTGGAAAGTTCCTTCAGTTCCACAGACCACGAAATGCCGGCGGGCAAAACCTTCAACTTCCATGCCGCTGGTTTTGATTGAAGCAATGGCCCGAGGATAGGAGAAAACGGCCAGCATGTTATCAACCAGACTATCGTCCAGTTGAGAAGCATGTTGTGAAAACGAAGTCATGTCTTCCGGCTTGCCCAGGACACCAATCACAAGATCAATCAGGTGACATCCCAGTTCAAACATCAGTCCACCCGGGTAACTGGCCAGCTGCTGGCGGTTTCCTGGAGGAATCACTTTGCTCATGACCGCATGAATCTCAAAAACATCACCCAGCCAGCCCTGCTGCAGGCAATGCTTCAGGAGAATGATTCCCGGGTTATAGCGGTACATGTAACCCAGCTGGACCATCAGTTGTTGTTTCTCTGCGTTCTGCAGAATCCGCTCAAACTGCGGAAAAGATTCCCCGGCAGGTTTGTCCAGGTGAATGTGTTTCCCGGCAGCGATGCACTGCTCTGCCACATCAAGCAGCTGATGCACTTCGGTTTCGACCAGCACCACCTGCAGACCGGGCACGTTCAACAGTTGCTCGGGAGTCATCCAGGGGAGATCAGCATACGTAGCTTGCGATTGGGCCCGCTCCCGCAAAACAGGATCCGGTTCCGCAATGCCGACAACCTCATAATCTTCCGAGGCCCGATAAACCGAAAGTTTACTGGCATGAGCGTGCCCGGTTCCGATCTGTCCAATCCGAATGGGAGCTTTCTTCTCTCCTGCAGAGACAGTCGAGGAGAATGCACTGAGCCCGATGGCTGTCTGCAATGCTAAAAAATCGCGTCGTGGGAACTTCGTCATGGCAGACTCACGAAAAATCTCATTGGCGGCTCTGCGGAATTCACAATCAAAATCGTAATTGCTCCCATGAGCATTCACAACGGAAGAGGAAAACAATCCCACAGTTCCAACGAGGATCTTCGGTTCGAGTTTACTTCCCGATAGCCTCCAGGTTCCACCTTCCCTCCTGAAACTCGACCGGGTGAATTGACCTCAGCGAAGTCAGCCCACAGAATGACAGCTTGCCATCAGTTCCAGATCGACTTGCCAGCAAAGATTAACTCCATGCAACGTTCGCGATCACTTCTTTCAATTATTGGTCCGGCAATTGTCGTCGCGGCTGTCGTGCTGGGACCGGGGAGTATTCTCACCAGCTCCAAAGTGGGTTGTGAATACGGTTACCGGATGTTGTGGGTGGTGACGATGGCCGGCCTGCTCATGGTGGGGGCAACGGCTCTTTCCGGCAGACTTGGCTCACGCCTGGAACGAACATTGTGTGGCGAGCTGGCTCATCAGCTTGGTCGCCCGGCGGCTGCCTTTATAGGAGTTGTGCTGTTCCTGGTCGTGGCGGCCTTTCAATCCAGTAACAATATCGCAGTCGTCGCCGCATTCGATCCCCTGCTCCCTCAGGTCTCTGAACAATGGCCGCTCGAGAAACTCAACATGCTGAAGGCATTCATTCTGGTTCTCAGCAATGGTCTGATTGTGGCCACGCTCTATGGGTTCAGTCAGCTGTATGGCAAGCTTGAGAAGCTGATGATCGCTCTGATGATCATGATGGTGATTGGCTTTGGAGTGAACCTGCTGTTTGCCAAACCGAATCTGCTGGAAGTCTTCCGGGGCTTCG
>JAGQQT010000760.1 GCA_020426065.1 Planctomycetaceae bacterium
TCAGCTGACAGCGAACTCCGTTGGCCAGACCCCGTTCGTAAACCGAATGCAGACTGGCACGCTCCTTCTCTTCCGTCGCCACAATCACTTTGCCACACAGCTCAAAAGGGATCTCATGCTTGTGACAGAACTCTTCCAGGAGCAGCTTTCCCGCTCGACAGTTGACTGCCCGCAAGGAACCCGGGCGATAGTAGATGCCCGAATGGATCACGCCAGAATTATGACCTGTCTGATGCTGCGCGACCTCTGATTCTTTTTCCAGCAGGGTGAGCGTGGTTTCTGGACGCTGCTGCAGGATGGCATAAGCGGTGGCCAGTCCTACAATCCCGCCCCCTACGATGGTCACATCATGCGGACGCATCGGAAGTAACCCGTTCCGATTTGTGTTTCTCATTGTCATGGCTGTGAGCAGTGGTACCACAGGTGCCACACACAGACGTTCCCGAGCCATCGGGGAGCTGGTTCAATCCCCCGCAGGATCCCTGCAGGCAGCGTTTATTCAGAATGACACCCACTGCCATCCCGACGATCGCAGCCGCAAACACAACCACAGCTGCCAGGAAAGTCGCCATTACTGTTCTCCTGCTAACTCGGCAAAAATGGGACTGGCAGATGTCTGCAGTTCCCCATCTCGCTCACTGATCAGATATCCGGCCAGCAGATGCTCATAAAGAAAGGCCTCTGCCCGTTCGGTTCCCATCACCATCATGGCCGTTGCCAGTGCATCTGCTGTCATACAATCCTCGGTCAGTACCGTTGCGGAAAGCAATTCGTGCTGAACAGGATACCCCGTGGCGGGGTTAATGGTATGAGCATAACGCACGCCATCAATCTCGTAAAAGTTCCGATAGTTCCCGGACGTTGCCATCGCGGTACTGGTCACTTCAATCTTCAGCTGGATGGTTTCCCGTTCCTGCCTCGGCTTTTCGATTGCCAGCCTCCAGCGCTGATCCGGACCGCGCCAGCCACGGGCAACAATTTCTCCGCCAATATTCACCAGGTGATTCTTTACTCCCTGGGCACTCAGCAATCGAGAAACCTCGTCCACGGCAAAGCCTTTAGCTACCGCGGAAAGATCCAGACGCAGTCCCGGTTTGGTCTTTCGCAATGCGGGGGGATCGGCTCTGACTTCCAGGGACTGATATCCGCAGTTTTCAAGTGTAGCCTGAATCTGTTCCTCGGTCGGAATGGTCCGATCCTCGATCTTCGAGCCGAAGTGCCACAAATCAACCAAGGGCCCGACGGTCGGATCAAATGCCCCCTCAGTCAGCTCGCAAATCTGGAGTGAATGGTAAACGACCTGGGCAAAACGGGGGGATACTTCGAACCATTCCGTATCCTGAGATTCGTTGAACTTACTGATTTCCGAAGTGGGATCGTAAGTTGACATCTCCTTGTTGATGGCCGCCAGCAGTTCATCAATCAATTGCTGGAGAGAGGCCGGATCAACTTCATCCGATGGGGGCGCGAAGGTCACCTCGTAGAAGGTTCCCATTGTCTGTCCACCAAAGTGGACGAGCGGAGCTGGAGCTTTTGAACAACCAGAGAGAGTAAGACCACTGGAAGCCAGCCCCAGGAAAAGTAGAAGTGCGGCCGACTGCCAACCAGTTGACCGCACTTGACTGTTCACCAGACTTTTCCTCTTATGACTGATTAGCCGCCGAAGTCGTCGTAGGCGATGTTTTCCGGCTCAACTCCCAGATTTTCCAGCAGCTTCTGAACGGCGGAAAGCATCATGGGGGGACCGCAAATGTAGTATTCGCAGTCTTCCGGAGCTGGATGATCTTTCAGGTAGTATTCATACAGCACATTGTGAATAAAGCCGATGGGACCAGTCCAGTTATCTGCGGGGAGTGGTTCAGACAAAGCGATATTCAGCTTGAAATTCGGGAACTGCTTTTCCAGGGCTTCGAATTCATCCAGGTAGAACAGTTCTCGGGAACTCCGACCACCATACCAGTAAGAAAT
>JAGQQT010000761.1 GCA_020426065.1 Planctomycetaceae bacterium
GCTGATCCGATACCCATCACAGAGGTCCAGCGGACCGAGCCGGTTTCGTTTGAAAAGGAGATCTTCCCGATTCTGCAGAGGAGCTGCCTGGCCTGCCATTCCGCAAGCGAGAAGCAGGGAGACCTTGTGCTGGAATCGCCGCAGGGAATTCTCAAGGGGGGAGATACCGGACCAGCAGGCGTTCCCGGACGCGGTGCAGAGAGTTTGATCGTGAAACTCGCTGCCCACCAGTCCGATCCGGTCATGCCGCCGGTGGGGAATGACGTGGCCGCCAGGAACCTCACGTCCAACGAGCTGGGACTGTTGAAGCTCTGGATCGATCAGGGAGCCCGGGGCAATAACGGTATTACTTCGCTTTCCCCGAAAAACTGGCAACCTCTCCCGCCGGGTAACCATCCGGTTCAGGCACTGGCCCTGACCGAGGACGGACAATATCTGGCAGCCGGACGGGCCAATCAGGTCTTTCTGTATCATGTGCCTACGGGCACGATTGTCACACGTCTGTCCGATCCCACTCTGAATCAATTCATTTCGAAGCCAGAAGGTGCAGCGGAGTCTTTTTCGCTCACAGGCATTGCTCATCGCGATCTGGTGCAGTCCTTGACCTTCAATGCGGATGGCGACCTGCTCGCTTCAGGAAGTTTTCGTGAAGTAAAACTCTGGCGACGTCCACGGGATGTTACAAAGTACACACTCGATCTGGCTGAAGCAGGAACGTCTGTCGCAGTGAGCGATGACAAAACATGGCTGGCTGTTGCGACAGCCGGAAATCAGATTCGCCTCTTCCATGCCGCCAACGGAGAGCCAGGACCAATCCTGGAGGGGCACAGCGGACCGGTTACATCACTCCGGTTCACTCCGGATGGAACAAGACTCCTGTCGGGCTCGGTGGATCAGTCGGTCCGTGTGTGGGATGTTCAACAGGGGACCACTTTAGCTGTCATCGAGACTCCCGCCCCAGTCAACGCGATCGAGCTGGTGAACATCGACAATCCGACGGAACAGCAGCCCAAGCCAAATCAGTGGCTTGTCACAGGTCATGCTGACAACATGCTTCGCCTCTGGAACCTGCCTGGATCCACTCAGCCACCATTAACCTTTGAAACGACGAGGCTGCAACTGACAGCCACCACAAGAGATGTCTCACTCCTGGCAACTGTTTCTGAAGATGGCACGATTCGGATCGTTTCATTAAGAGATGCGGCCGGAAAACCTGCAGGCCAGGAAATCGCAACCTGGCAGATTCAGGCAGGTGTCACGGCAGCGGTCTTTGCTCGTCGGCCAGTCAGTGCAAATCCCCAGCCTGAAACCACGGCCCAGGAACATGTCCTGGTGACCGGGAGTTCCAATGGTCTCATTCGAGTGTGGTCACTTCCAGATCACACACTGCTGCGGGAATTTCGGGGAGACTCTTCACTAGTCACGGCGTTAAGTGTTTCCCACGATGAACATCTTCTGACCTCAGGTCTGGAGAACGGTGGACTCACTCAGTGGAATCTGGAGACACTGCTGCAAAGTCCATCCAGCACCACGGTTGTCACGAATTCACAGGTAACTGCCCAAGCATTGAGTCCTTCGAGAAAACTGCTCGCTTTTGCAGGCACAGAGCAGGGGCAACCTGCCGTCTTTATTCAGAATACAGAGAGCAATCAGCTGGTCGCGACATTGAAAGGGCATTCCGGTCCCATCCGTGCACTCGCCTTTACCAAAAGTGAATCCCAGATCCTCACTGGCGGTGATGACAAGTCGTTACGAATCTGGAATATTCCGTCTCCCTCGGAACCAGGGAAGATTTTGGCGGACCTCCCCGCAGCAGTTACGGCGCTCGGAGCCAATGATGACGGCACTCAAATTCTCGTGGGTTTTGCCGATCATGCCCTGCGGCTCTACAACCCCGGCGCGGATTCCCCCGAAGGACTCGTCCTCAAGGAATTCACTGGTCATGCCGGACCAATCATGGCG
>JAGQQT010000762.1 GCA_020426065.1 Planctomycetaceae bacterium
TCAACGGTGCCAGCCGGATCAGACCAGATCGGAATCGAAAACGCGACTTTCAAATCCTTGGTGTTACTGCTCCGATAAGCCGCCGAAAGATGAATCTGGTTGATGTGAGCGGGACTTCCCACCGCTCCTTCCGGCAGGTCATGTCCATTGCCGTGGAAGTAATCCCGATGCGAATAATTCTCGCCGATACTTCCAAACATCTCTCCGTTTTCATCAAGTAATGGATAACGGGCCACTTGGGTGCCATCCGCCCGGCACAGAAACCAGCTGGAAGCATGCGTGGCCACTTCCTGAGCTTCCGCCCGCCTCACCAGCCAGGATTGGATCTCGGTCCAGTCTCCCATCTCGAAATCGACCGTCCCTTTTTCCAGCATCTGCTGCCGGAGCTGTTCCGAGTTGGCTTCGATTTCCAGAATCCGCCAGGCATCATTGATCTTCAACGCCATCGAAGTGGCTGCAGAACGGGCCGCCACCTGCAACGAACGATTTCTCATATCGGTGGCTTTGGTGCGGGCAGCTGCTTCCCGGGTGGCCGATTGCCCCATCACGCCGGCAAACACCATTGAGAACAGAATCAGAACTGCCAGACTGCCAAACAGCACCCGGGAGACGCCGCGATGTCTTCTCATCAAGCGGGCAACCCGACGCGAGAAGGGCTCCACGTAGGCTTCCACTTCTTCATCTGCCAGGTAGCGTTCCAGATCCCTTGCCAGCTCTTCTGCTGAGCGATACCGATCCTCCGGTGCCAGGGCCATGGCTTTCAGGCAGACGGCTTCCAGCGACTTCGAAAGCCAGGGACAGATGTCGGTCGGCTTGCGGAACCGGCCCCGGATGACGGTTTCCCGAATCTTGGCCAGCGAATTTTCCGGGGAAAAAGCAGGTTGTCCGGTGATGATCCGATACAGAGTGGCTCCCAGGCTGTAAATGTCCGAACTGGGACCCACTTCTTCGGAATTCAGATGCTGCTCAGGGCTCATGTAAATCGGAGTTCCGCCGGTCGCCCCCGAGTTGGAATTGGCAGTATCGGAAAGCGGTTTGAGCGATTCCTCACCAACCGATTTCGCCTTCCCGGCACTCCCCACGTACTTGGCACAGCCCCAGTCCAGCACCACGGTTTCGCCATACTTGCCGAGCATCACATTGCCCGGCTTGATATCGCAGTTCACCACGCCCCGGGTATGAGCATATTCAATCGTATTGCAGACGCTGATAAACGAGTTGAGCAGCTTGCGGAATTCCAGACTGCTGTCGCTGGGGGTTGCTTCTTTCCGCAGCCGATTGTGAAATGAATCGATCCGCTGCTGAAGAGTTTTTCCTTCCACCAGTCGCATGGCATAAAAGGGGACTCCGCTTTCAGTCAGTCCGTAGCCATGGACGGGAGCGACTCCGGGATGATCGAGCCGGCTCGTGATTTCCGCTTCGACCCGAAACCGCTGGGCATCGATCGGAATATGCCGGCGGCGTTCCCGAATGAATTTGACCGCGACCACCCGATGCAGTTGCCGGTCAAACCCCCGGAACACAATTCCCAGTCCGCCGTGAGCATGATATTCCAGCTGGCTGACATCGGTCTGCCATTCGATGGCGTGGCTGGGGACCGCTTCCGGAGCCGATCTCTGGATGACGGTTCCATCGGCCGATTCCGCTTCGGGTGCCGGGGCTGGCTGCAGCCGCTGGTCCATTTTGGACAGCTTTTCGATCCGGGCCTTGAATTCTTCCAGCAGGTGCGGCGCATCCCGGCAGATGACTTCAGGATCCGGGTTATGCCCGTTTTCGATTGCATCTTCCCACGCATCCAGCAGGAGATCGAGCGTTTCGACATCGGAGTCGTGAAGCCGGAATTCTTCATTCATGTTTAAGCCGAACCGTGCAGACCTTCAGTATCCAAGCAGCCAGCTGCCGCTCCTTTAGACAATGTTATCGCATTTTCCAGCTCAATCAGCAATCGAGCATTCCCA
>JAGQQT010000763.1 GCA_020426065.1 Planctomycetaceae bacterium
CCGGCGAGTTTGGGAAACTCGGTTCGCTTCCATCTCATCCTGAACTGCTGGACTGGTTAGCCTCTGAATTCCGTGAGAGTGGCTGGAGCCTTAAATCGCTGCATTACCTGATCCTCACTTCAACGGCGTGGCGGCAATCTTCCTTCCGGGATCCCGCCCGAGATGCGATCGATCCGGAGAACCGCTTCTACTGGCGGAAATCTCTGCAACGACTCGATGCTGAGGTGCTCCGGGATCGCATGCTGGTGGCTTCGGATACCCTGAATCGTGAACTGTTCGGCCCTCCAGTGGCTATCAAGGAGGACGATACCGGGCAGGTGATTGTCGATGGCAATCAGACCCGACGCAGCCTGTACATTCGCGTGCGTCGAACACAACCTGTCGCCATGTTGCAGTCATTTGGTGCCCCAGTGATGAAGATCAATTGCGAACTCCGTCCGGTTTCAACCGTTGCCACGCAATCACTGATCATGCTCAATGGTGAGTACACCATCGAGCAGGCTGGCCGGGTCGCTGATCGTGTACTTCGCGAGACACCCCTGTTGAATGAAGCTGAACTCTCCCGACTCCCCTCGTTTCCACAAGTGCCGCAACCAGTCTGGTCCTATGGATCCGGCCGGATTGATGAAGCTCAAGGTCGGGTGATCGAGTTTGTATCGCTGCCGCATTGGACGGGAGGCCAATGGCAGGGAGGCGAGAACCTACCGGATTCCAGGATCGGTTGGGTGTTACTGAATGCCCAGGGAGGGCATCCCGGAAATCCCCGGTTTGCTGCAGTCCGGCGGTGGATCGCCCCGGCAAAGGGGCTTCTCAGCATTTCGGGGGCACTGCATCATCCGGTTGAAAATGGCGATGGTGTCCGAGGTCGCATTGTCTCAGCCTCACGGGGAGTCATCGGGGAGTGGAACGTCCATCACGGAACGATTGACACGATGCAGAGTGAGTTCGCAGTCGAGAGCGGAGAGACGATTGATTTCGTGACTGATTGTCGCGAGCACGAAAACTCTGATTCGTTTCAATGGACCGTTCATCTGACGCTGAAAACGGAAGATGGCACTGTTGAGGAGTTTGATTCCAGCGGCCAGTTTCATGGACCCATGCCGGATCCCCGGCAACTGCCGTCACAAATCGATTCTGCCTGGCAATTCATTCTTTTGCGTCATCCTTCACCAGAGGAACTCAACTCCGCACTCAGATTTGCGGAGCGGCAATTAAGTACATTGAATGAGCATAACGCCAATGTACCTGCCGGGAGTTCCGCGACTCGACAGGTGCTCGTGAATCTCTGCCAGATGCTGCTTAACTCCAATGAATTTCTTTATATTGATTAATCATGACACAGCAATCGGGTGAAATTCGGCAGACTTCCCAGATCTCCCCAAGTGGGGTGAGTTCGCGCCGGGAGTTTCTGGCTCAGAACGGCATGGGAATTGGGAGCGTTGCGCTGGCGTGGCTTTTACAGCAGGAATCTGCCCGGGCCAAATAAGCAACCGTCACCGCCCGCCCGCATAACGATTTGCATCAACGCAAACCACACACTCCGCCAAAAGCAACGGCGATGATTTCCCTGTTTCAGCATGGCGGTCCAGCACACATGGACCTGACCGATCCCAAACCGGAACTTTCCAAATACAGCGGGACCGATTACCAGGGAGACATTCAGTTCAGTTTTGTGAACGAGGCGAGCAAGAAACTGCTCGGCAGCCCCTGGACCTTTCGCCCTGCTGGCGAATGTGGGACCGAGTTCTCCGAGTTATTACCGCACACGGCTGGTATAGCGGACGATGTGTGTCTCATACGCAGCATGCATACCGGGGCGAATGGACACGAAGTTTCGATACGTTACTTCCACGGGGGGATTCCGGGGGTACTGGGGCGGCCGACACTTGGATCCTGGCTGGTGTATGCCCTGGGAACGGAATCGCAGGACTTGCCGGCATATATGGTGCTCACGGATC
>JAGQQT010000764.1 GCA_020426065.1 Planctomycetaceae bacterium
CAGACAAACGCACATGCAACGCTCCCTCACCTTCCACTCGCGTCAGGGCAGACACACGAATTGTGCGGGATTCACTCATGGCTCACTCCCTGCTGAGAGCCTGAGAGATCTCCACCGCAATTCGCGATGAGTTGTTCCTTTGCAGCATGAAAGGCAGGAGCGGCATTGTTGAAGTTACTCAGCAGCGGTACCAGTTCATCACTGAGGTGACCTTTGTTCTGAAGCCAACCCATCAGAGACATCACGTTTGCCTGCTCAGCGGGACCAAAACAGCCATAGCAGCCACGGCTGAACTGCGGGCAGATGGCCCCGCAGCCGGAATGTGTCACGGGGCCCAGGCAGGGCAATCCCTGGGCGACTGTGATGCAAACGGTTCCATTCAGCTTGCAGTCCCGACAGACGGAATGTCCGGGAACACTGGGGCGTCGCTGATGAATCAGGTCTGAAAGCAGTTGGACGAGTTGTTGTGTGTTGACCGGACATCCCCGGAGTTCAAAATCTACCGTGACATGCTCGGCTATGGGAGTCGATGTTGCCAGCGTCTCGATGAAATCCGGCTGAGGATAAACGGCACGCAGGAACTCTTCGTGTTTCCCTCCATTTCGCAATGCCTGGATCCCTCCAGCGGTGGCGCAGGCGCCGATAGTGATGAGCAATTTCGATTCTTTACGGATCTCCTGGATTCGCTGATAGTCAACCGGAGTAGTGATCGAGCCTTCAACCAGCGCAATGTCATAGGGCTCCGGTTCGATTCGGCTGGTTGCTTCCAGAAAGTGAGCGATCTCGATTGATTCTGCCAGTTCCAGCAGCTCATCTTCGGCATTCAGCAGTGACAGCTGACAGCCATCACACGAGGCGAACTTGAATACTCCGAGTCGTTGTTTGTTACTCATGATATCAAGCCCCGCTTACAGATCGGGGATTTTCAGAAGAGGCCCTACTTCAGTGTATCGAAAGACAGGCCCGTGTGTACACACGAAGTGAGATCCAAACTGACAACGACCACAATGTCCGACTGCACAATTCATGTGCCGTTCCAGGCTGAACCAGATCTGCTCTGCTGGAACTCCGGATTCGGTTGCAGCCAGTGCCGTGTAAGTCATCATGATTTCCGGCCCGCACACAAAGAGGTGCGTTTTATTCGGATCAGGAATCTTGAGCCGTTCAATCAGAGAGGGAACAACGCCCACATGTCCATCCCATCCCGGTATCGTGCGATCCACCGTAACATGGAAATCAATACCTGCGGCCTGCCAGCGTTCATACGCTGGTCGAAAAAGCAGGTCACGGGGACTGCGAGCCCCAATCAGGACGGAAAGTTTTCCTCTTCGGTTGGGAGATTGAAGCCACGATTCAATCACGGGTCTTAAAGGAGCCATGCCAATGCCTCCTCCCACAAGAATCACGTGATTATTCAGGAGCTGATCCATGGGCCAGCCGTTGCCAAACGGCCCACGCATCCCGATGGTTTCTCCGGGGGACATGCGGGCGATCGCGTTTGTGACATTTCCTGCTTCTCGGATGGTGTGCACCAGGCGATGAGAATCGGCGGGAATACTGCTCATCGAAATTGCCGCTTCACCTGATCCTGGCACATACAGCATGTTGAACTGCCCGGGAATGGAAGATGTCATTTCAGGATTTCCCGTGAAGTCGAATTCATAAGTGCAGACACCAGGTGTCTCCGCACGAACTTCACGGAGCACAAGGGTGTGAGTCTTCCAGGGATTGGAGTGGACAGGCGCTGGTGGGAGGGTGTTCATTCCGCCTCCTCTTTGAAGGCCAGTACTTCCTGAGTGAGATCGATGCCCACCGGACACCAGGTGATGCAGCGTCCGCAGCCGACGCAGCCGCTGCGCCCGTACTGATCGTGCCAGCTGCCCAGCTTGTGAGTCATCCACTGCCGGTAGCGTTGATGCGTGTCTGGCCGGACGTTGAACCCATGCAGATAGGCAT
>JAGQQT010000765.1 GCA_020426065.1 Planctomycetaceae bacterium
ACCAGTAGTTTGCATTCTCTCCCACGTCATTGGCCATTTTCATGACGGGATGCTGTTCTCCCTGCGGAGTCAACTTGAGATGAAAGCCACTGTTCTGCAGGTGAGCGGCCGCTTTCTGGTCGGCCGCCTCGATGACCCGAGCATTGGTCAGTGGAAGCATTTTGGCCAGAATAGGATTCTGCATGGTTGATGAGAGGTAACGCTGTCCAGCCGAGATCACCAGTGTGCCCCCCTGTTCGCCCACAAATCGCTCGAGTGCCTCCCAGGTCCGTTGATCAATGGCTCGGGGATCGGCATCTCCCCAGATCACCATGTCCAGATTCTCAAACGGATCGGCGGCATCCCTGGCGGTGCGGAGCGAGTTCTGAAAGAACGTGTTGGGGAGTAATCCCAGGTAAGGCTGCTCAAACAGAACTGACTGTAATCGGATTCTTTCATCCCGTTCATATGCGGCATCCAGAAATCGGAACTCCCAGCGTGCTTCGCCATCAACCAGCAGGATGGAAGAGGTGTCATCTACGACGTTGATGGCAATTTCCTGCTGATTGTTTTCGAGCTGCTGCTCGACAATCCCTTCCTGATCGCTGGAGGGCTGCACATCAACGACAAACCGTTGACGGCCCGGATCTCTCATCTCGGGTGTGAGCTGAACTTCAATCTGGCCGTTATTTCCGAACACTTCCTTGGTGATCCGGGTTCCGGTGGCCACATTGGTGAGCGTGACGTTGAGCGGGCGGCCATTGTAACCGTGCGTGGTGAGGTGAACCTGGATGACCGGCTGATCGTTCTTGTAAACCGCATCGGGAAGGTCGATCGATTCGATTGCCAGATCAATCGGCTCGGTTTCGGTTCCGGTCAGAATACTGAAGATCGGTTTGGATTCGCCCGACATCCGATTGAGTGGAGCCCAGTTCCGTTCTCCGGAAGTGTCCACACCATCGGTCAGAAAAATGGCCGCACTGCAGTCATCGCGACCAGCCAGATAGTCGAGCAGCTCCAGATAGCTGGTTGTCGCCGGAGCGGTTCCATCGGAAAGATTCTCCCTCGAACCGGTCAGCTGATCCGGAGCGGAGGTTTTGACCGTGCGGCTGAACAGGACAACCTCGGAGTTGGAAATCTCCTTCAGGCGTTCCAGCAGACCAATCTGAGGTGCGGTGAGCAGTTGCCGAGCCAGTTCAAACCGGTTCAGGCCATGCCAGGTTTCCGGTGAGATCTCCCCGTTTATGTCTACGGGTAGTGAAGTGCCAGCCGGCTCCGGGATCTCCCCGTTTTCCGCTTCATCGGGATTGGCATCCGCATCATCCCCGTTATTGAGCGTGTCCCGTTTAATCATCCCGAGAGCCACGCCCCACTGCTGCTTTTCCCGAAACGAGGCATGTTGATCGACCAGACCCATGCTGTCAGAAACATCGACGGCGATCAGGATGGACTGATCCGCTTCATTGCGGACTTTCCAGGACCAGGTTGGCTGCAGTGCCATCAACAGCAGAAACGCCAGCAACAGCGTCCGCAGGGCAACCAGAGTCCAGCCCACGGCAGGGGAAACGAGCTTGCGTTCATACCGGTACAGCAGAAACACCAGCGAGCAGGCCACCAGAAAGCAGACGATCAGGATGGCGGTCCAGCTGAAGGACTGCAAACCAAGATAAGTCAGTTTCTGCGTAGTCATGGGAACCGGTAAATAATATTCGTGCTGGTAGAGTTGAAAACTCTGTTTTCAGGGCGTTGGTTTTCAGGAATTCAACACTCGACACAGGGACACTAATGTCCCTGCCTGTTTTGATCCCTGTATTATGCGGAATTCGGTGGGTGTTCGCACCTGAGAATTCTCATTCGGCTGAAAAAGCTGAAAACCGGTTGGGTCCGCGATCCGGCTGGGCTGGTCACCTGTTCGGGTTCTGGCAGGCCTTTGTCAAAGCATCTGTGGCATAAATGTGCGGATAAA
>JAGQQT010000766.1 GCA_020426065.1 Planctomycetaceae bacterium
GCAGAGAATCGTCCCATCAGGCATGGTTGCCAGATCGCTATAGCCGCTGAATCCTGCTTCGATCGTTCTGCTCGCGATCCAGGTTTGCCCATCATCTTCACTCAATTTAATCGTCACGTTTTTTCGGTCACGACTTTTGCCGGGCTGTTCTTTGTGATCGGACCGAGAAAGATTATGAGGATTGGAAAACGCGATCAGTCCTGGCTGCTGCTTGTTTGGTTCTCGTACCCGTACCAGACCCGCCATGCAGATTGGCTCCAGTAACGCCTCATCGAATTTTGGCTCTGTCCAGTTTGAGGCTCCATCCGGACTGATCGTAATCACCCGGCGATGAGCTTTTGATTCCGTGCGCGAGTTCAACATCACCCGACCATCGGCCAGTTGAATGACCACGGTTTCGTTTGGAAAGACAAACTCAGGAGTATCGGGAACGGCAATTTCACCCCGCTGCCATGTTTTGCCATGATCATCACTGAAAACAGTAGCGGTGACTGAGGGACGATGAGCGTGCCCACCCGTTCCCAGCGACAACCAGACTGGCACCACCAGTCTTCCTTGATGTGGCCCACGAGTTAGCTGAATTCCATGAGCAGGTCCTGTCGCCAGGATTTTCCAGTCGTAATCTTTGCGGAACTTCTCAAAGGTAGAAGTGATCTCAATGGGTTCTGTCCAGGTGGCTCCTTCATCATCGCTCCGCATAGAAAAACAGCGCATATATTCCAGGCAATAGAGAAAATGCACCGCTCCCGTTTCATGATCAACAATCGCTACCGGGTTATTGACGGTATTGTCTCCAGGACGATCCAGATTCTGAGCGGCCGCCAGTGGGTTGATTGGCAACTCTCCCTCAATATGCACAATCTGTTGACGAGGCAGCCATGTTTTGCCGCCATCGAGACTGCGTCGCATCAGGACATCGATTGGCCCCCAGTCTCCCGAATCGCTTTTGCGCGCTTCACAATAGGCCAGAACTGTCCCATTCTTGGTGACGACAATGCCGGGAATGCGATACAGCTGATACCCATCTGCCCCTGCCTCAAACAGATCAACCTTCTCGATCATCGCCGGAGCGTCAGCCCCTTCACTCCTGCCAGACAACAGGAGACAAGCCATCACAATCAACAGGATTCTGAACCGGATTTTATATACCTGGATTTGCTGACATACTTCTGCTCTCTGTTTGCTCATGAAGTCACCCTGATTTCGAATCATGATTCTCACCGTTATCCTGATGAGCATTGCATTTCATCGTGTTGATGCATAGCGAACCAACACGACTTTTCCCTCGTATTCAGATTTTGACAGCTCATCCAGCATAATCTGTTGAACGCATTCGGGCTTGCCTCCACCAGAACCTGCTCCAATCAGGGGAAAAGCAATCGACTGAAAATTCATTTCCTGTGCTAGCTCCAGCGCATTCCTGACAGACAGTCGAATTGATTCCTCAGAAGACCTCCACAGCAGATTGATACCCGCCACATGGATGATGGCTTGAAAAGGGAGTCGACCGGACCTTGTGAGTACAGCATGCCCCAGCGGAATGGGGCCCATTCTTCCCAGTTCTTGAAAAGGCTCCAGGCCCGCTCTCTTTTTGATTGCTCCGGAGACACCTTGCGGGAGTAAAAGCCACCACGGAATGACATTTCGATTCCAGGCATTGACGATCACTTCGACATCCTGGTCCAGCAAATCGCCTTCGACAATCTCCATCTCCATCAGTTCTTCCTTTTCACAAGCTGAAATTCAGAGACCAGATTATCAGGACCGTATTCGAAACGAGCCGTGATTCCTTCAGCCACAATTTCGATAATTCGATTCTGCGAATCTCGGCGGAGAGTCAGCTGCCCCATATCAAGACTTCCCCCGGCACGCATCACGTACGTTTTGACTTGATTGGAATTATCACTCAGATAATCAGCGATCAGGAGAAACT
>JAGQQT010000767.1 GCA_020426065.1 Planctomycetaceae bacterium
ATGACCGATCCCAAATCTACCCCGGAAGCATCTTCTGCAGCGGCACCTGCGGCTGAAAAGACCGAAAAAAAGGCCAAAAAACCTGGCTGGATCAGTGGCTGGATTCCTCCCTCTCTCATTCTGGTCATCGGGTGTTTCCTTCTGATCTGGCTGCAGTTCTTTTTTCAGCCGCTCCGAGGACAGGCCATTATCAATCTGGCCACCGTTGTAGTTGTCGGCCTTTCACTGATTGAGCTGGCGGTCTGGTTCTGCTTCCTGTCCCGGTTTTCCCGCAAGACAGTCGTGATTGTGATGCTGGCGCTGATTTTTTCAGGAGTCGGTTTTGCCTCCTCCGTTCAGCGAGTTGAGTTTGACGGAGACATGAATGCGAATTTTATTTACCGCTGGGAAAAGGAGCCCGAACTCCAGACCACACAGGGTGAGGTCACTCAGGAAGGGGAACAGGTCTTCGAGATCCAACCGACTGACATGTCGCAGTACCGGGGAAGTCATACTGATGGCATCATCCCCGGACCGGCGTTGAATCGGGACTGGACTGCCAAACCACCACGCGAACTGTGGCGGACAGATATCGGAGCAGGCTATGCCTCCATGGCCATTGTGGGAGATTCACTGATCACGATCGAACAGCGCGGCGATAAAGAAGCCGTGACCTGCTACGTTGCCAGTACCGGAAAATTGAAATGGGCCTATGAATACCCGGCCCGTTTCTATGAAGCGATGGGAGGCCTGGGGCCACGCACAACTCCAACCGTGGCCGAACAGAAAGTTTACGTTTCCGGAGCTGCTGGTGATATTGTCTGCCTGGATTTCTGGACGGGCAAGAAAATCTGGCATCGGAATCTGCTGGCGGATCTCGGAATTCCCAATGTGACCTGGGGAAATTCCTCCAGCCCCGTCCTGCATGGATCCATGCTGATTGTCAACCCTGGTGGAGCAGTCGGAAATGGCCTGATGGCCCTCAACAAGGATACGGGAGAAACCGACTGGGAGGGAGAAGGAATTTTCCAATACGGTCCAGAGAATCCCCAGAATTATGCCGGTTACAGCACGCCCATCATCGCCACGGTGGATGGAGTGGAACAGATTGTCATGTTTGACGGCCACGGCCTTTCAGGGCATCAGCCGGACAATGGAAAACTGCTGTGGCACTTTGGATATCTGAATGAAGCCGGAGTCAACTCCGCTCAGCCAATCATTCTGGAGGATGGGCAGCGGATCTTTATCTCTGCCAGTTACGGACAGGGGAGTTCCCTTGTGAAAGTGACGCACACTCCCGCAGCAGAAGGTGATTCCGCTGAACAGGGAACGTGGCAGCTGGAAGAACTCTGGCACGATGCCCGGCTCCTGCGATCCAAATACGCCAGTGCAATTTTCTTCGAGGATCACATCTACGGTCTCGATGAGGGAATCATGATGTGCATCGAGCCCGTTGAGGGTAAGAAACTCTGGAAAGCAGGACGTTATGGCCATGGGCAGATGCTGTTCTCCGATGGCTGCCTGATCATCCTGGCAGAAGATGGCAAACTTCATCTCGTGGAACCCAATCCGACGGAATTCCGTCCGATCACGGAAATGACGGTCCTTCCCAACACGAGCAGAGTCTGGAATCCACCCGCCCTGTCCCGAGGGATCGTTTACGTGCGGGACCACCAGTCGATGGCGGCGTTCGATCTCAATCAATGAGAGGATGAAAGTCGCTGAGAAATCCTGTTCTTTTCATAGGTGTGACACAACCCCTTCACCCTTTCTCCGGGTATTAGTTTCTACACAACTATTTCATGACACAGAATTCAGTGCATCGAGAGAAATGGGTGGCCCGGAAGAATTCCGGGCGGACGGAGTCCGTCATAGGCTGCCAGTGAGACGTTCAATGGGAACACCATTGTTCCTGTAACAGGAAGCGGTAGAGACAATCAGAACAAGAT
>JAGQQT010000768.1 GCA_020426065.1 Planctomycetaceae bacterium
TCTGGCTGTTCATGGAAGGTGGTCCCAGCCATCTGGACCTGTTCGACCGCAAGCCGCTGGTCAATGAACTGTCTGGAAAAACGCTCCCCGAAAGTTTTCCCAGACCAGTCACCGCCATGGGAGAAGTCAATTCCCCGATTCTGGAATGCAAGCGGGAGTGGCAGCAATGTGGTGAAAGCGGCCTGTGGATTTCCGACTGGATGCCAAACCTCCGCAATGTGGCCGATGAACTGTGCATGATCCATTCCTGCGTTTCCGATGGGATCAATCATGCCGGTGGTGTCTGCCAGATGAATACCGGAGCCGTTTTCGGAGGTCGGCCGTCCCTTGGTGCCTGGGTTTCCTATGGACTGGGAACTCCTTCTGAAAGTCTGCCAACCTTTGTGGTCATGAAGGACAGTTCTGCCATGGTCGTGAACGGAGCCCGGGCCTGGGGTTCCGGATTCATGCCTTCCAGCCATCAGGGGGTGTTGTTTGAAACCGGAGCAGAACCGCTGCGAAATCTGAATAACCCCAAGGGAGTCAGTGAATCCGAACAGCAGGGCACGCTCGACTTCATCAACCGCCTCAACAAACGCCACTATGAAGGACGCGAATCCAATACCGAGCTGGAAGCCCGGATTCGCAGTTACGAACTGGCCGCTCGCATGCAGGCTGACGCTCCGGTCGCCATTGATCTGGACAAGGAACCGGAACATATCAAAGAAATGTATGGTCTGGATCAGAAGGAAACAGAGGTCTATGGTCAGCAATGCCTGCTGGCTCGGCGGCTCGTCGAACGAGGCGTGCGGTTCATCCAGCTCTATTCAGGTGCCGGCAGCAAGTGGGACAGCCACAGCAATATCGAATCGAATCACTCGCGACTGTGCAAAGGTGTTGACAAGCCGATTGCAGGCCTGATTGCAGATCTGAAGCAACGTGGACTCCTCGACGAAACTCTGGTCGTCTGGGGAGGAGAATTCGGAAGAACTCCCATGAGTGAAAAAGGGACTGGTCGCGATCATAACCCGACAGGCTTCACGATGTGGATGGCTGGCGGTGGCGTGAAAGCTGGCCAGACAATCGGTGCCACCGATGACCTTGGTCTGTACGCCGTCGTCGACAAGCTGCACGTTCATGACATCCATGCCACCATCATGGGACTACTGGGGATGGACCATACCAAAGTGGTTTACACCCACAAAGGACGACCGGAACGTGTCGATTTGAATGAAGGACACTTCTACCAGGACATCGTTTCCGAGAATAACCCTGTTTAACTGGAGTTGAGCACCATCTCTGACACGGATGGAATGATCCCCCCTGCCCCCTCTCCTGCCGAGCCTGTACCCATGCCATTTCTCCATCTGCTGAGCTTGATCCTGATTCTGACCTCTGGAGTGGTTCAGGCAGCCGATCCGGTTGCTTACTGGGACTTCGGCACAGAGGAAACGGCTCCACTGGAGATCAGGGGAAACGTCAGACGGGATCAGGCGGGACCACGTCCACCGGAATTCCCGGATATGGCTGCAGACAATACCGCCGTGCAGGTAGATGGTGGTTACTTCGTCGTTCCGGACACCGGCCCCGACAGTGATTTCGATTTCACCAATGGCGATACCATCACACTTGAAGCCTGGGTCAATCCCACGAGCCTGGGAGAGGGACAGCCCCGATACATCATCGGAAAAGGACGAACCGGTTCTCCCAAATTTGCGCGCGATAACCAGAACTGGGCTTTGCGAGTGGTGGGAGCGGAAGGGAAAGCCAAAATCAGCTTTCTGTTTGCTTCGAAGTTCTCCAGTGATGGAAAACACTGGCATCGCTGGACATCAAACGAAGGATTTCCCGTTTCGACCGGCTGGCATCACATCGCCGTCACCTATCAGTTTGGAAATCCGGAATCGATCCGCGGCTGGGTCAATGGAAAACCAACGGATGGGAAGTG
>JAGQQT010000769.1 GCA_020426065.1 Planctomycetaceae bacterium
ACTCACGTCACCATTTCGATGATGACCGTTGCCGGCAACTCATGGGGAAAGCCTCCCCTGCGCTGGCCACTTTCGTGGAAGCGGCTGGAGAATTGCCAATTCGGGCAACTTGTGTCATGGCTCGAGGATGGATCGATACACGGGAACTGGTTGACACCTATCTTTCCGTGCTCTCTTCGCAAGGCATTCGGGAATTCACTTTCAAACATACTTATGTTGCCTATGAAAAGTCTCTGTTTGCTGATGCTCCCGCCAATTTGTGGTCCCGTCAGCATGCACTGAATGAAGATCCATTTTCTGGACGTGGAACCATCCTTGGTCAATTGCCCTGGGGGCCAGTCATTCGTCAACTCGATTCACTCCAAGTCTGTTACTACTTTGAACCGGATCCGATCTGGGAACTGGAGAACCTGCGATGTCGATCAGTCAATCTACTCTCGGATGGGAGCGTGTACGCTTCTCTGGAAAATCAGCAGAGCCTGTTGTTTCAGCTGACCTCTTGATTCAGGCAATTGAGCCACACGAAGTTGAGGGGTTTCGCCCCTTACTGCCAGTGGGATATGACGCTGGTGTTTCAGCCTATCGCGGTGCTGTTGACACGTTATCCGCGCGGCAACTGACAACCCATTACACAACGGGTCTGGAGTTTTTTCACGGGGAGTTCGTGCCGTACCTCAAGCAGCGATTGCATCAACTATCTGGTGGAGTGTGGTCTTTTGACGATCATATTGCAGTCGCCGCAGGAAGTGATGTCGACTTCATGACTCACCTGGTGGAAGCGGTTGCAGCATCAACCCCGGTTGCGCTATACCCTGGAGACTGGTACGGATTCCAGGTGGGATGCACTCAAACAGCAGGAATTCAGTGGAATAAAATGGGCGAAGCCGGATTGGCCTGTCTTTGTGTTCCTTCCGTCCGCAATGGACATGTGACTGAGGAAATGATCCAGTATCTGTCAGCTGCAGACACATGCCTGCTGAATTTGAATCTGTATCCAACGCTTTCAGCAGAGGATCGGCAATTCACAGCCAATGCACTGGCGCCATTGCTCCCGAAATCCGTCCTGTCGATCAGTTTCAGCCGGGGATTTGGGTTAACGGCGTCTCAGCTGGGAGTTGCCCTGATTCCCAAATCTCATCCTTTCGTTCAGCGGTATCGGCAACAATGGGACTGGCTGACTTACTTTTATAATGCCATCGCCGCCAGAGCGTTTATGCTGTTCGATTTGGATGCAGCACAACATGTCGACCAGCTCAGAAAGACATGGGTCCAGGCGTGGTTGAAAGAGAGAGGTCTTCCTGTAACAGATTCGGGCAGTTACTACGTCAAGTCTTTTCAAGTCGAGGGAACTCTTCCCGATTATTTTGATCCATTGCGGCGAGATGACATTGTAAGACTATGTTTCAAGCCACCACAAACATGATTCATTCTGGCACCAGGACATGGAAACAAATCATCTCATCCAAAGCTGGCTCAAAGGCCGGGCCTCGACAAATAGCGAGGGACAACTTGAATTTAAAGCCCCGCAACAAGACGGTCTGGCAGCCAGATTCCGTCGCGCTTACCGCTGGATTTCCGGGCAATCGCTCTTCCCCGGCACTCTCGACATGCAGTGGGATGTGCGTCAACGGATCACTCATAATGGACACGTAATCGGCCTTGCAGAACGGGAAAGCTTATCATCGTTCGTCTTATTTCCATTGTTAACGTTGATGACATCTCGCAGGATGGTTTTCGTAGGGGCCCCCGGACACGGCAAGACCTCAATGGCAACGCTCATGGGACTGCTGGCTGGGCATTCACTCTCGGAAATCCATCGGGCAGTACAACATGGTCATCCGCAATTGACGGTCTCGGACTTGCTGGGGAATCCGCTTCCCAGCGACCTCGTTAAAGCAGAGTCCATGAAAGAGATCCAGGTTG
>JAGQQT010000076.1 GCA_020426065.1 Planctomycetaceae bacterium
CTTTTTCAATGATCAGCCAGGTGCCCAGTAGAAAGACACCCCCTCCGGCGGCAACACCGACCAGAATGGTCCAGGAATTACGAATTTCAAAAAAGTGTGGTAAGAAGTAGGAATAACCCAACAGCACCAGTAGCGGTGCCAGAGTGGGGGCAATCGCTGTTCGCAGCAGTTGACCGGTTGTGATATTCAGTTTCTTCATCGCGTAAGGCAGGGTGATTCCCAGCTCTGCAATCAGAATGGGAATTGCCGTTCCTAATGCGACACCTATGAGCCCCAGTGACTGGATCAGGATCAGTGACAGGATCAGATTGGCAACGGCTTCACTGACGTAGATCAAAGATGGAACTTTGACATGCCCCATGCCATACAGGACCGAACGGAATGTGGTGACCGGTAAGGCAATGATACGGGCCCCCAGTAAAATCATCAGAATGACATGGCTTTCCGGGTATCCCGTTCCGATCCAGGTGTTGATCAGAGTGTTTCCAAAGAAACAGGCACCGATAAAAAATCCGGTGACCAGTAGAAAGGAGAGCGAGACCCCATTCAGAACCAGCTTCTGCAGAGCCCGGTGATCCTCATTGGCGTGCAGTTCTCCTGCCCGGGGCATAAAGACTTTTCCGATTTGTGCAATCGGCATGTTAATAAATTGTGTGAGTCGTAGCGCGATGTAGTAAGGCACTATCATGGCCGGACTGAAAAAGATCCCGATCAGAATCGAGTCGGTCGCTTCAATCAGTGTCCAGGCAATGGCATCAAGAAATGCAAAGCCACTGAATGAACCGCACTCCTTGAGGATATTCCAGTCCAGATACTGGCGTCCAATTCGAAAGGTTTTCAGTTGACGAAATGCAAAATAGCAATAGCCGATATTCTCAACGACAGTGACAACGAAGAAAATCAGGGCAATGGTCAGCAGCCCCCATTCCGCTTTCAGGAACATCAGTGTCAGTACCAGTCGCAGGATGGCACCGGTCAGGCTGACGCCGCGCTCAATGTCAAACCGCTGGATGCCCATCAATATGCCACCAAAGACACTGCCTGCCATCCCGACAAAGACATTCAGCCCCAGAATCAGTATGACGATCCGGATTTCTAATAAGGAGATGGTGCCCCAGTCACTCAGGTGGGGGGCCAGAGCAGCAATGATTCCGGAGATTAATAAAGCCAGACTGCCCATACCCAGATAGATGACAAAAATCACATTGGAAACGTGGTTCAGACGATCCCAGTCCTGTTTGGCATGGTAATGCGCGACGTAGCGACTGATGGTCTGCCCGAATCCCAGGTAGAGGAGACCGGAATAACCGGCAATGGCATTAATGAAGATCCAGCTGCCGTACTGTGCATCCCCGAGAATATGCAGGACGTAAGGCATCAGGAACACGCCGATCATCAGGCTCACTCCATGATTGAGCCATGTCGCACATAAATTCATTTTGACAGATCGACGTTGATTCATTGATTTACTTTCAGTGCGTTACCACTGCAAAAAATATTAATGGGCAAAAATTCGGACAAAAATATAGAACGCAATGAACATTCCCATGCTCACTCCGATCAGATAAATCACATGTTGTTTATTCCAATAGACCAGTGGTGTCGGTCTGGCCAGACTGGCTCCCGCCAGATTCAGATATGCCGCGCAAACTCCGACCACCATGTATGTCGGAACAACATAGCAGCGGGACAGTGACATCATGCCGCCGCACCAGGCAGCCAGGATCGCGGAAACGTAGGGTAAAAGCCGTTCCAGTTCGCGACTGCGGAATATCGGTCTGCCGCAACTCTTACTTTGAAATTGGGCAAGGCGATACAAGCCCAGTGCGGCGAAGAAGAAGCAGCCTATATATAATGTGCCCCCAAACAGTCCCAGTTCTGTAAAGGCATGTACGAACGAGTTGTGTGCGGCCAGGCCTGCCAGATCGGAGTACTTCCCTTCGCCGATCCCAAACAGCAGATCAGGAGACTTGAGAGCAGTCAGACCTTCTCTCCACAGTACAATACGGTCTTGTCCGGTTCCGGAATTCAGGTCGATATTTCCCTGGCGACCGGCGAGTACGGTAATTCCCGCCAGACCCACCGCGGCACAGGCGATCGCTGCTTTTTTCCCGTATTTGGGTAATACAAAGACCATCCCGGCAATTCCCAGTGTCAACAGACCACCGCGGGAACGTGTATAGATCAGGCCGATTCCCAGAATGATCATGCTGACGATCCACAGAAATCGAAGAGGGCTGGCTGCGGGATCATTGAAAAAATACCAGCAGAGGACCCCCGTTGTAACAATCAATACGGACAGGTCATTGGGGTCCTGGAAAATTCCCGTGCCTCGCATACGGAACACACGGATCACTTCTCCCGCATCTGAAACCCCGTCGCGGTCACTGACGTGCTTAATGAATTCAAAATCGAAGATTCCCACGTAGTCAATCACGCACAGCGTAATCATGGCTGACGACGAAATGGCAATCGTTTTCAGAAGTCCTTTTAGTCGTTGCGGTGAGTCAATGATGCTGATCAACAACAGGTAGTACATCAACGTTTTCAGGAACATGACCGTCGATGTGCGGAGGCCATAGAGATACATATGCGATGCGTGTGACATGGCAACAGCAACCAGGACTCCCACGACACATAATGTGATCGGTTGCCGTTTTAACATCGGCAGTCTGACCGTTCGCTTGATCTGATCGAGAGATAAGAAAAATGATGACAGGATCAAAACTTCATAGATCGGAAGATTGGCCAGAGGCGGAAGCAGCTCGGCTGGTCTCAGGAACAGTGTAATATTCACCAGCAGAAACAAGATATAAGCATTATCCGGAGCCGAAGAACCACCCATAATCGAAAGTGGAACCCGTTGGCGTCGTCTCGGTGAAACGTTTCTTGAGCGCGCAGTCTGCTCCCTGGCCGTTACAGGTGCTGTAACAGTCTGTTGAACAGTTGCAGAATCAGAACACGCTTCGTTCGCCATAAATAATCGATAAGGCTGAAACTCTCGAAGTCTGAAATGCGGGTCATTTCCGGATTTGACCCTTCCATAATTTCAGAATTCGTATTGATGCATTTTTAAAACGATAGTTCAGGAACCGGGTTCGGGTGGCTGGAAATAGAGGTTTCCCGTCCATTCTCGACCAGAAAAATTGTCATAACCGGCATGATGCATCGTTGGGAAATGGTGTGAGTTGATTTGAGTCAGGAAGCCATCACACATGATCAATTGAATTGATTGCGCCTTCCCGTTATCTTCTCTGTCCTCGTGTATACGCTTAACATTGAGGTTTTCCGTTCCAGTATTGAGAAGAGTGATGGCGACCCTGATTGAAATATCAAATGTGACAAAGAGTTACGGTGCTCAGGAACTTCTGAAAGAAGCGACGATTGCACTCGCAGAAGAGCAGAAAATCGGCTTCATTGGCCGGAACGGTGCCGGAAAATCCACTCTGTTGAGAATCCTGCTGGAAGAAGAATCGGTGGATAGTGGACAGATTGTTCGCCATCCCAATCTGCGGGTTGGCTATCTCAGGCAGCACGACCCGTTTTTGCCAGGCGAAAGTGCCCTGGATTTTCTGATGCGCGACAGTGGTCAGCCTGACTGGCGCTGCGGTGCGGTCGCCGGTGAATTTGAATTAAAAGGCCGTTTTCTGAATGGTCCGGTCAAAGAACTTTCCGGGGGTTGGCAGACGCGTGTCAAACTGGCCGCTTTATTGTTGCATGAGCCGAATTTTCTCATGCTGGACGAACCGACCAACTTCCTGGATCTGCGCACGCAGATTCTGCTCGAACACTTTCTCAGGCACTTCCGCGCGGCCTGCCTGATTGTCTCGCATGATCGGGGCTTTCTGAAAGCAACCTGCACGCACACTCTGGAACTCTCCCGTGGTGAACTGACCATGTTCACAGGGGATGTGGAGAAGTTTCTGGAGCAGAAGGATATCCAGCGGACTCACGATGAGCGGGTCAACGCTGCCACACAGGCCAAGATGAAACAGCTGGAACGGTTCATCAACAAGAACCGGGCGAATGCCAACACCGCCGCTCAGGCCCGCAACAAAGCCAAGCAACTCGATCGACTGGAACTGATTGAAATCGAGCAGGCCGAATCCACCGTCCGGATCCGCGTTCCCAATGTCGACCAGCGGAAGGGAGTCGCCCTGCGCTGTGAAAACATGAGTATCGGCTATCCGGATCATACCGTCGCGGGCGATGTCTCATTCGAAATTGACCACGGCACCCGCACCGCCGTTGTCGGTGATAACGGTCAGGGAAAAACCACTCTGCTGCGAACGCTGGTCGGTTCACTTCCTCCCGTCGAGGGAGCTCCCAACTGGGGATACAACTGCGAACTGGGCGTGTACGCTCAGCACGTTTATACCTCGCTGCCGCAGAACTGGACCGTGCAACAGTACCTGGAAAGTGAAGCGGCCGATGGCGTGACCACTCAACAGGTCCTCGAAGTGGGAGGAAGTTTTCTCTTCCGCGGCCCGCTCATCCAGAAGGAAATCAAGGTTCTGAGCGGGGGTGAACGGGCCCGGCTCTGTCTGGCTGGTCTGCTGCTCAGCCGCTGCAACGTCCTCATCCTCGACGAACCGGGTAACCACCTGGATGTGGAAACCCTCGAAGCACTCGCGGATGCGTTGCTGACTTACCAGGGGACCGTCATTTTCACCAGTCACGACCGGCACTTCGTGCGGCGGATCTGTACCCAGGTGATTGAGGTCCAGGATGGTCGGGTGGCCTATTATCCTGGCGACTACGAAACGTACCTGTATCGCGTCGAAAAAGAAATTGACGAACACGAAGCGGCCCGCGGCGTGAAGCCAGCCGCTGTTGACTCCGGTGCACCGGCCAAAAAAGCGAAGCGGGACAAAAAGAAACCGGGCTCAGCCGATCCTCGCAAGCAACTCAACAAGGTGGAAAAGAAAATAGCCACACTCGATGAGCAGCGTCAGGCATTACAGAAAACCTTCGTCACGCTGACCGATCCCGCTGAAGCTCAGAAAGTCCACGCTGAACTGGAAACCATCAAATCCGAACTCGCCACACTCGAAGCAGAATGGTTCGAACTCAACTCCGAACTGGAAGAAGAGTGGACGTAATCGGCGGATTGACGGACTCGGTTATCAGCTAACTCTTGTGCCAGCTGGCACTACTATTCAGGTTCAATTTGTGGAACGGCGGAGCGATTCACCGTGCCACCATTGCTGGACCAGAACCGGAGGGGATATGACCATTCATTGGAATAAAAATGAGGACTGTTTTCATTGCGATGTTCTGGTATGAACATTTTTGTCACATTCAGATCATTCACCCGGATGACATCTGCATAACTCAATGCCTGCAAGATTTCCTGTTTAAACCATTTGCTACCGCCCATCAGGCCCTGGCAACAGTTAAGCAGATCCTTGAGCCCTGAGCGTTCAGGTAATGCTTCGATGCGGTCCAGCAGTGAATTGATCCAGTCACCTGATGCCTGAGTTTTACTGCGATGGTATTGGATTGGGATTGTGAGGTCGGTCCACAGGTAGGCCAATCGGTAACGTTCTATTGATCCCCCGCGAAAGAATTTGCAAAAGAGTTCTGATGTGATTTCCATGATCCCCAGAGGTGCTTTTTCCCATTCAAGCATTTTAAGCCGTGATTGATCAGCACCACGCAGGTAATGGAACGAGGCGAACTCAGAGACATGGCCGTAATTCTTGCTGGAAGCAGCACTCAAGAATCGGGACCACAATATCCTTGGAGACATTTCAGTCAGTGCATCCAGCAATTGTCTTTCTGTTTCACTTTGGGAGAACTGCTTTTCGGCTGAAACCCCGAGATAGTCAGCAATCCATCGCAATTGATCTTCAGCTTCAGGTGGCAGGTCTATGTTCTTCACCCAGCCGGTTGATTCTTTGGGGAAATTTCGGGAGGGATCATAGTCCCACGTGAAGTTGGCCAACGCAGTAACAAAAGAGACTTCCAGACCAGAATCTCTGGCCAGCGTTTTCAACTTTCGGCGTGCGGTGTCGCTCTGATTACGTTGTTCAAAAGGCTTGTGCATGGTGTGATGAAAGGTATCTGTTAAGCAGGATGGTAACTGTTTGATGAACTGGTGCCATTTACTGCAACTCTTCGATCAGCTTTTGAGCATCTTCAGCTGCAGCTGTTTTGGGATACTTCTGAATCAGGTCTTTCAATTTTTGAATGGCCAGAGATTTGTTCTTCTTGGCAAGACGCTCAATTACATGCAAGGAATCCCTCGCATTTTTCTGCTGCCTTTTCTGGTCGTTCAGCTCTTCCTGTCTGGCTATTTCAGCAGCGATCTCAGCTTTTTCGATTTGCCATTTTGCTTCAAGTACCGGGTCGGTCTTTATGGTGTAACTGCCAAATTTGCCTCGGGGAAGATTTGCTAATGCAAGTTGAAAGTATTCGAGATCTTCCTTATCGAGTATGACACTGATATTACCAGGCCTCAGTTCTATTTGAGTTGCTTGAGACCACCTTTTGAAATCCTTTAATGGCAATCCGAATGTGTGGTACTCATGGCACTTGTATTGCCTGTCCTGCAAATCCTCCTTACAGAAATACTCATAATTCAACTCGAAACACTCATTCTCAACCATCGCAGGGAATGGATTTTTTTCTGCTGGATCTGCGTTCTCTCTGTTTATCCAGTTTGAAGAATCACATTTCACTGTCAGCAAAAGAACATCTTCATACTCTCCATTGTCTCTGACAATATCCAGATGCAGGGACAGAATCGATTCAGGAAATCTGGGCTTTGTCAGCTCAGGATCGATTAATAAAATGAGGCCCTTGCCCTGTGCGACCTCATCACCCTTCTCAAGATAAGAAATAAATAGAAGCCCCAATTCATATTTCTCTTGTGGAGGTACAAGCATCTCCTCGGCGAACACCAGTGAAGGTGAGAACAAGATCATGATCAGGGCGAATCGTCCCATCTCTTTCACCAACTGAAATCAACCAACACAGAACCGTAGGCTGGGACAAGTTCCAGCAGAACCGTTCGTCCAAACAGTGCTCTGAAAGAATTCTCACGCAAAGTCGCCAAGACGCAAAGTGAAAATGAACGACTCTCACGAAATTCAGGCTTTGCGTCATGACGGCTTGGCGTGAATCCAATCAGACATTTTTCATTATCCTGCCAGACTAAGGTCAAGCCTGTTACCAGACCCACGCTTATTGTGAGTTTGCTTTAATGGCTGATTCATCTGGGGATTCGCTTTGCTCAACTCCAGCCACCATACGTTACAGAAACGATGACCGCACAAACATGCGCACGTATTTGTGAGCATGGTACCCGGGTCTATTTCATCATCCCCCTCACTCAGTTTCTTCGGCGTCGCCGAATAGTTCGATGAGGTCTTCTCGGGTGTAGAACTGGATGCCGGCCAGGCGGCCTCCGTTTTTTTGCGCGATTTTGGTGATCTTCTCGGCCGTTGTCATCAGTTCCGGCTCATTGTTGCGGCCGCTGATGAAAATGCAGGTGCCGTAGTTGCCGTCTTCGTCCGGTTCGTCGTAGTCATCGCGATCATCATACCCGGCGGCATCCAGGGCCGTGGTCGTGGAACTGGTTGCTTCGAGTGAAGGAGTGACGACGAGGAAGGTCCAGGGGAGTTCTTCGTTTTCTTCCAGCCCGCAGTCGGTCATGTGCCGTAAACGCCAGCCGGCATCTTCCGGCTCCAGCCAGCCAAAGATTTCTTCCTCGTCAATCGGTTCGTAGCACTCAACGCCTTCGTAGATCAGGCTGTGCTGATCGGCGAGTTGCTGCATGCGAGCGGCGATTGCTTTGACTTCGTCGCGCGAGAGCGCAGCCTGCTGAGCAAGAATCAGCATGGGATCGCCCAGCGAGGAATCGCCTTCTTCGTCAATCTCCTCCACGCTTTCCTGCAGATGGACCAGGAATTCGTCTTCCAGCTCCTGACCAACCTGCTCAAGAATGGCGAAATCTGATGAACGGAAGGAGAACGTCCATTCCTGCACTTCTTCCAGATTCTGATCCAGATTGCCGGTCAGGTGTTCGAACAGGGCATCAATGTCAAAATTCAGATCAGGTTCGTCGCTCATGGATTGGCTCTCGTTTCGATAGTGTGAATAAATTTCTGGGTGAACGTTACGCTGGAGTCCGCCGAATGTCTATTGATCGAGCTCATTTGCAGGGATTGATGGAGGGATGAAGCAAAGACGCATTTTTGTTTATGCGTGAATAGGCTGGAGTGGGCTATGTCTGCATCAGTCTGCTGGCAGAGGATATCTCTCCATCAGGTAGCCCAGGCAGTCCTGGCGGATGACGGCTTCGTTGCAGGTGAGCATGGCCGGGATCGCCGGTTGACGCAGGATGATGTTGCCATTTTCAAGTTCTAGGAAACTGGCCGTCATTTCCTGGCCCAACTGATCGGTCACTGTCAACGGGAGTTGAGAACGGGAACGGGAGGAGCCGATGATCTGGCCGGGCTTGAGTTCCTGAAAGTTGAGCCGATCCAGGTCGGATCGCAAAGCCAGGTCAAAATCGGGTGGGCAGGTTTCAGAATCAACATCCAGAAAACAGATCCGCAAGCGGGGTGAGGCGAGTTTGACCGTGGCGGTGGTGTGAAACAGATGCAGATCGGATGGGGCGGGGTTCTGCTGCGGCAGATGGTCCAGATGCAGACAGGCTTCCACAAAATCTGCAGCGTGTTGAACGCCCGCTGCATCCCCCACTTTGCCGCACTCGCAGGTCAGGGAAGGGCAAATGTCCGCAAAGGCCATCGTCTGAACCCCTTTGGGATGCTGGAAGAAGACGGCAGTGCGGCTGAACAGAGCGGCGAGTTGGAGGTGCTGGGGCTGCAGCAATGTCACACACCCATAATGTGGATTCCAGCCGGTGTTGTTGTGCAGGTCGATGCTGGCAAACACATTTTTCCGCCGCATCTCCGCTACGACATGTCGCATGATGGCATGTTCGGGTGTGTTCCCCTGATCGGAGCCGGGCCAGATGCGATTGTAATCGGGTTGATCGGGAAGCCTGCGGACATTGTGCAGTGCGGCTTCCACATTCCCGACAAATATTGACAACGACCTGGGAAGCGGATGCTCGCCAAATCGCTGCAGATAATTCTGAATCGCCCGCAAGCCGACATCCTCATTGCCGTGCAGCAGGATTGACACAAAGAGCGGATCGGGATTTCGTCCCGGCAGATGAATAAGTGTGGGTTGCCCCAGAATGGTTTTCATTTCATCTGACCGGACGGTCAGGAAGCCGGTGGGGATGTGGTCGATGATTTCGAGCATTGAGGGTCTGATGCGGATTGTCGGAGGAACGGATTGAGATTGGACTGGCCAGGTATGGACCGGGTCTCCCTGCTGCTGAAGTTGCCGATAGGTTCTGGTCAGGGTTATCAGATCGTTATCGTGGTTTTCCAGAAACTGGCGCTGCCAGGCAGAACCGGTTTGCCCTGACTGGACGCGGGCTTCCAGAACCGAGAGCCAGTTCGTGGCCAGTTTGGAATCGACATTGAGACTGCTCAAGCCCTGTGCTGCTCTGGGGAGAATTTCACTGAGGATGAGATCACCCAGTCGACGGACAGAGCCATCCAGCCAGCGAATGGAGGCATCGAGACCATGTCGGGCGGCCTGATAGAAGTTGTTGCGAGCGGAGTCAAAGGGGATTCGGGTTTCAGGTGGTATGGATTCCGTTGCCAGGTTTTCGGCCAGTCCGTAATAGAGGGCCATGTTGGCGGTCATGTCTACCAGAGTGGGTCCTGCCGCCATCACCCGATGTTCAACCCTCAGGTGAGGAGTCTGATCCTCATCAAAGCCGATGAGCGGGCGGTTCCAGCGCCAGATCGTTCCATTGAGCAACCGGAGATGCGGGAGATACTCGGAATCTTTATCGAGTGAGAGCGGGAGGAGAACCGGATATTGATCCCGGTTTTCCAGGAAGACTTCGAAAAGACTTTCCCGCACGTAATCAGAGCCGAAGGTGACCCGGGGAAGTGCATCCCGGCCGACATTCACCGCCTGTTCAAAGAGGGGAATCCGGGTTTCTTCCCAGAGAACCGAACCAAACAGCAGCGGGGAATTGGCGGCAACAGCAACCGTGGCCGCTGAGGCAATGAGGGACGCATTGTAATAGCGGGCGGCAGATGAAAGGGGCACCTGGAGGTGCAGCTGAAAGGAGGTAGCCGCGGATTCCAGCATCAGGTTGTGGTGCTCGCTTTTGAGGGAATCCCGTCCGGCAATATCGAGCCGAATCGGGGTTCCCTGCCGCATGCGGAGAACCTGCTCGTTCAATGCCCGGTAACGCATCAGGTTGGACATGTTCTCCAGCGACAGGAGCGTATCGCGAATGGTGGGGAGGACGCCAATGGCCAGCACAGAGGAGCCCATCCGGTTGGCAGTGGCTTCGCACTGCTTCCAGATCAGATCCAGATCCACCGCCAGCTCTTCCAGTCCACGCCCCGTTAAAGGTCTGGGAGGCACGTTGAATTCGATATTGAATCGGGCCAGTTCGGGAACGATCTCCGGATTACCGGTCGCGGCAATCAGCTGTTCATTCCAGGGAGTTGGCTGAGCGTCATCATCCACCAGCCACGCTTCCAGTTCGAGCCCGGCAATCGAACTCCGGGTGGAGAACCGTTTGTTGTCGAACAGTTCCTGCAATACGTCCATCTCCTTACGCACCATTTCATCGAACCGATGAAAGTCAAAGTGCTTGAAATGGGTATTGGCGATTTCCTGCCCCATGATGTGTCCTGGTCGTGGGAATGGGTCTGGACTGGAAATCATTATTATAAAAAAAATGCCGACGTTGACGGAATGGACTCCATCAACGTCGGCGGTTCAAAATCAAATCATTCTGCCGGTTCAGGCGGGCTGCAGATCAGCCAGCTGTTCCCGGAGCCGATGCCGGGCGGTATGCAACCGCCGCTTGATCGTTCCGACCGGGCTCGCGAAATGATCGCTCATCTCCTGCAGCGACTGCCCGTGGAAGTAGAAGGCGATCAGGGTATCCCGATCGAGATCCCGCAACCGACCAATCCCTTCCCGCAGCTGAGCAGCCTGCTCGCTGGCGATCAAACCTTCCCACGGCTCAGCGGTATCGTCCTGGCCGAAGGCGTTGAACACCTCTGGCTCCTGGGCGATTTCCGGAGGCCGCCGGACGGCGTGGTTGATCGACAACCGGACCGCGATCCGATGCAACCAGCCGACGAACCGAACCGGTTCCCGCAGCTGATCGATCTTCCGCATGGCCCGCAGGAACACTTCCTGAGTGACTTCAGCCGCTTCAGCGCTGTTCCGCAGCCGCTTCATCACGACGGCGTAAACCGAAGATTCGAACTCGGCCATCAACTCGCCGAACGCATCCCGAGAACCTGCCTGAGCAGCAGTAACCAATTGAATTAACCGAGTATCTTCCATGGCAACTTGTCTTTCATACAAGTGCCGTCATGTCTCAACGTTCGGGCATGGCATCCCTGCGGGATGACCCCAGAAATTGCCTGCGCGGAAATGATCCTGCAGACAGTGAGAAACAGACAGCGAGAAATATTGGCGCACAGTTTGAGTCGACATCGATCCGGGGATCAGGTGTCGGCCTCAGAAAACGGTCGCGGTATCTGGCTCGTAATTAGGAGCGTATGCCGCGTGAGGATGAACTTTGCTGGTTCATCCGGGATCC
>JAGQQT010000770.1 GCA_020426065.1 Planctomycetaceae bacterium
AACTCGGGTCGACAGCGGTCGGCAATCTGAGCGGCTGCTGATTCAAAGGCCTGCAGGTATTTCACACTCCCTGTTCCGGCGGGGAGGGGAACATTATTGACAGTTCCCTGTCCAGCCCCCCGCCCCGTTTCCCCTGCCAGACCGGTTCCCGGATAAAACGGATGACGATGCAGGGAGAGAAACCAGATCTGCTCATCCGCTTCGGTCAGATCCTGGGTGCCATTACCGTGATGGACATCCCAGTCGATAATCAGGACGCGGTTCAACTGATGAGCCTGGATCGCCCAGCGGGCCGCGGCAACCACATTGTTGAACAGGCAGAACCCCATCGCCCGATCGGCCAGGCAATGGTGTCCCGGAGGCCGGATCGCACAAAATCCGGTGGGGCATTGCCCGGTCAGCAGATCGTCAACGGCGGTCATCACGGTCGAAACCGCCAGCCGGGCTACGTCTGGGGAGTCGGGGCAGACAACGGTATCAGCATCCCAGCGACCTCCCCCGTGAGCTGCAAACTGAGTCAATCCGGATAAATAGGCTGGCTGATGCACGCTGGCCAGCAGTTCATCCAGCCTGGAATGAAGTCCACAGGCGGTCACCAGATCCAGGGGAGTTCCGGACTGCAGCAAGTGTTCACAAGCCTTGTCAATCGACTTCAGACGGGCGGGACATTCCGGATGGGCTCCGGTCCGATGATCCTGAAAACGCTGACTGTGATAGACCCGGCAGAGGGACTTCGGAATCTCCTCAATCATGGCTGATACGCCTCTCAAACTCAAAAAATCGGGAGGAAACAGCATCCGCTGGAGCGATCATGGAGTGGAAACCCAGGACTGTCAATTCGAAAGGGGTTGCTCCCGTTCTGGGGGAAGAGGCAGAATTCCCCATTTCGGTTTGCTTCTCCCCTCACGAATCCCCTATAACCGTTACAAGCTGAAGATCGGCGCGACTTCTGCTATGGTAGTGTGGCAGAAGCCTGTTTCGTTGGCTATTCTCTTCACAATGCCGGTCCTGTACCTCATAATGTGAATAGATGGTCAGAACGGCGCAATGACCGACGCATCACTGTTCCCTTCCCAAAGACCGGTCACTTTCGACTTCTGAAGAACATTATGACCTTAAGAGCGCATCCCGAAACCGGGCCAGTATGGACTCCGTCTCGATTCACAGTAGATGCTGCGCGCCTGCGTGGCAGGCTGGGTTTTTTCCGGCGGACATTTGGAGCCTGCTGTCTGATTCTGCTGACAGTCTTTTCGCTTTCCGGCGAACTGGCAGCACAACCTGACAACCCGCTGATTACCGAGGCGGATACCGAAATCCTTCGTCGTAAGGCGATCGATTACAACAAGGCCCTGGGAGCCAGCAGCCTTACTCAGGCCGACATTGCGTTACTGAATGAAATGTCCAAGGCTCAGGTTCTGCAAATGAGCCTCTCCTCCAAACAGCGGGAGCTGTCTGATATACGGGAGCGGATCAAGCGTGATATGAACCTGCTGGCCAAGCCAGCTGCCCGGGGAGCGATCTTGCCGCAGTTCGCCCAGCATGCAACGACGTTGCTGAAGGACCAGCCCCTGCCAGTTCGAATCAATGCCTGCATGCTGTTGACCGAACTGAATGAAGAACCGCCCGTCATCCAGAAACAGATTCCAGCCGTTCCCTTCCTGGGAGTGGCAGATGCCCTGATTCAGGTTCTTGCCGATCCAGACCAGCACACAGCGGTCAAAATCATCGCAGCCAAAGGACTGATGCGTATCTGCCGTGATGGCAAACCGAAAGTGGACCTCCGTACCCGCATCGCTGATGTGATGGTTGACCAGTTGAAAACCCAAGGGAGCAACGAGTGGTATCGTCGGACCCTGATTGAATCGGTTTCCTGGACGAGCGTGCTGTTCGACAAGACGCGCAAGCCCTACATCATCCAGACA
>JAGQQT010000771.1 GCA_020426065.1 Planctomycetaceae bacterium
GGATCTGTGAAGATACCGATGGAGATCATGTTGCCGATCGCTTCACCGTCTTCGCCGAGGGGCTAAGCATCCCGACTGCGATCGTGATTGTCCGTGGTGGAGCAGTTGTCCAGAACGGTACCGAAACGATCTATCTGAAGGATTTGAACGGCGATGATATCGCTGATCAGAAAACGACACTGATTTCCAACTGGGAACTGGGAGATACCCACGGCGGAGTCAGCAACTTCCGGTATGGTCTGGATAACTGGATCTGGGCGATGCAGGGTTATAACAACAGTTCTCCCAGGATTGACGGTAAGCCGACACAAACCTTCCGCATGGGGTTCTGGCGATTCAAACTCTCTCAAACTGATCCTCCCCAAGTGACGGACCTGGAATTCGTACGCTCCAGTAACAACAACACCTGGGGACTGGGGATCAGCGAAGATGGCCTGATCTTTGGTTCGACCGCCAATCACAATCCCAGCATGTTCGTGCCGATTCCCAACCGGTATTACGAACGGGTACGTGGCTGGGCTCCATCGGTCCTCGGAACCATTGCAGACACTCACCTGTTCAAACCGATCACTGAAAATATTCGGCAGGTGGACCATCATGGAGGTTATACGGCTGCAGCCGGTCATGCCCTTTACACAGCCCGGACATTCCCAGAGCAGTGGTGGAATAAAACGGCTTTTGTCTGCGGACCAACCGGACACCTGATTGGAACGTTTGTCCTGAACCGGGATGGAGCCAACTACACTTCAACCAGTCCCGTGAATCTTCTGGCCAGCAATGATGAGTGGAGTGCTCCCATCATGGCGGAGGTTGGCCCGGATGGGTCGGTTTGGGTGATTGACTGGTACAACTACATCGTCCAGCACAACCCGACTCCACAGGGGTTTGAAACAGGTAAAGGTCATGCTTACGAGAGTGATCTCCGTGATAAAAAGCATGGGCGAATTTATCGAGTGGTTGCCAGTGAAGGTGGTCAGGATGTCCTGCATCCCTTTACCAGCCTCACTGAAGCAAACAATGCAGAGCTTGTCAAAGCTCTCACACATCCCTCTTTTCCCTGGCGACTGCAGGCCCAGCGTCTGTTGATCGAGCGGAATGCTCAGGATGCAATCAAGCCGTTACTGGCTCTGCTGAGCGATCAGTCGGTTGATGCGATTGGCCTGAATGTGGGAGCCATTCATGCCCTGCAGACACTGCATGAACTCGGCTACTTCAATCTTCAGGACGCTCAGGCATTCGTGAAATCTGGAGTCGAGGTGATCGCTCTGAATGATGCCCTGAAACACCCGTCCGCAGGTGTTCGTCGGAATGCCATCAGCATTCTGCCCCAGAATGAAGCTGGTCTGGAAATCCTGCTCTCGAATGAACAGGTCTTTGCTGATTCCGATTTCCAGGTGCGATTGCAGGCTCTGTTGTCTCTGGCGGACATGCCGGCCAGCTCCACTGCAGGTGAGTTGATTGCCCGACTGACGACGACCACCAAAGATCCCGTTCTCAAAGACGGATTGACCTCTGCAGCTGCCGTACACGCGGTTCCATTCCTGAAGTCCCTGGCAACCCAAAAAGGAAGTCAGCCAGATGAAGGTTTGTTGCAACTTGTGAGCCGGGTTGCCGAACACATTGGCCGACAGAAACCTGATGCAACAACGCTGCAGGATGTGCTACTGGCCATTCAGCAGGGACCGCGAGAAACGGCCAGTGCCATTCTGACCGGGTTAACAGCCGGACTCCCTTCACAATTTGAATTCAAGACCACCAGTGATTTTGACGCCGCTCTGGTGGAGGCATTCAATAATGCAGCGGCAGAATCTAAAAGCAAGCTGATCCGGCTGGCTTCTCAGTGTCATACGAATGCCCTGGAGAGTCGTTCTCAGGAAATCATCAACGCTCTGAGCAAGCTGATCTCCGATTCGAAAGCC
>JAGQQT010000772.1 GCA_020426065.1 Planctomycetaceae bacterium
ACCAGTTGGCCGGGTGCAATGAATGTTCCATTTTTTGCGTCACCCAACGGTAGCTGGATTCGGTCAACCCCTGCATTGGATGAAAATAGGTTGTATGTCGCCGGGATGCGTGATGTTCTGGTCTGCCTGGAAGGGCAGACGGGCAAAATTCTCTGGCAGGTGGACTTTGTCGAAAAACTGGGAACGCCGCTCCCCGCTTTCGGTTTTGCCAGTTCCCCACTGATTGATGGAAATGCCATTTTTGTCCAGGCAGGTGCTTCATTCATCAAGTTGGATAAGAACACCGGTGAAATCTTGTGGCGGACACTGGAAGATGCTGGAGGAATGATGGGAAGTGCATTCTCATCGCCAGTCATCGCGACCATCGCAGGACAACGTCAGCTTCTGGTTCAGACCAGACTGAAGCTGGCAGGTGTGGATCTTGAATCGGGTGCCGTCCTCTGGGAGCAGGAGGTTCCCAACTTTCGAGGCATGAACATTCTGACTCCCGTCCCCTATCGAGATGGTGTGTTCACCAGTTCCTATCAAAACAAAGCCTGGCTGTATGGTCTCACTCGTGATCAAGACGCCATGACAGTGAAGGAACAATGGACAAACAACGCCCAGGCCTACATGTCAACTCCAGTGCTGATTGATGGTCACGTCTATCTGCATCTGCAGAATCAGCGTTTTACCTGCATCAATCTGGAAACCGGAGAACGAACCTGGACTTCCGAACCTTTCGGCAAATATTGCAGTCTGGTTGCACAGGGAAACAGAATCCTGGCGCTCGATGAACGGGGAATACTCCTGTTGATCGCAGCCAATCCAGCTGAATTTCAACTGATCAGCGAACATCAGGTCAGCGAAGAGGAAACCTGGGCTCATCTGGCCGTTTACAATGACAAGCTGATCATTCGGGAACTGAACGGCATTTCGTGTTTCAACTGGAGTGATTCCACCCCAGCAGAGTAAGCACCGGCTGACTTATCCGGTCTCTGCTCTTGCAGATTCACATGAATTTGTCAGAGTAAAATCCTCAATCATTTCGTCGACACATGAGGATGGGATCGTAATGAAACATTTGATGAGTGGAATTGTTTGCCTTGCGTTCGTGATAGCCGGAAGTTCTTTCTGTTTGGCAGCAGATGTCCCTCAAAACGTTGCGGAACTCTGGGCTGATTTTGATCCTCGTTCTGCACCGCTCGACACTCATCTGGTCCGCGAGTGGACTTCCGATGGGATCACGTATCGCTCTATCACATTTCATATCGGCACCTTTAAAGGTCAGCCTGCCCGGATGGCGGCCTTTTACGCCTTTCCTCAAGGTGCCCAGAAACTCCCCGGGCTTTTGCATCTGCATGGCGGCGGACAACGGGCGTTTTTAAGGGAAGTGGAATATTACGCCAAACGCGGCTATGCCTGCCTCTCCCTCAACTGGGGTGGACGTGAAATGGAACAGGCTCAACCGGGTGATCCCAATACCGACTGGGGAGCGGTTGATCCGACTCAGCAGAACGTACCCGGATACCAGAATCTGCTGCCCGGAGAACTCTATCTCGATCCAGTGGAATCCCCCCGGAACAACAACTGGTATCTCCTCACGCTGGGTGCGAGACGCGGACTGACATTTCTGGAGCAACAACCAGAAGTTGATCCGGAGCGTCTGGGAGTTTACGGGCATTCCATGGGAGGGAATCTCACGGTTTATGTGGCCGGTTCCGATTCTCGTGTGCGAGTCGCCGCTCCTTCCGTGGGGGGTTCGGGCTATCGTACCCGTCGCTGGCCTTTACTGCCCGAACAGAGAAAGATTGAGCCGAAGGGTGATGTGAACCTTTATGATCGAACTCTCGGTTTTGAATCGTATGCCCCTCGAATCAATGCTCCTCTACTCTGGCTCAGTTCGACAAATGATTTTCATGGCATCATGGATGACACC
>JAGQQT010000773.1 GCA_020426065.1 Planctomycetaceae bacterium
ACCCCGAATATCAATCGGACTGCGGTGTTGGACAAATGATTCGAGCGGAATGTAGAAGAAACTCCCAATCGCCCCCAATAGAAACAACCAGACAGCCGTTGAATAAAAGGCTCCGTTAATACTGGATTCAGCCAGTGGATCAACATTAAAGCCAATCAGCCCCAATATCATTGTGGTGAAGGCTATCCCCATTGCTCCAATCGGCACCATCCCCAGTTGGATGATTCCACCCGACATCCAGCCAGCCGCCACACTCCCCACACCAATCCCCAGCACCAGCATCGGCATCAGTTTGCCGATCGTGGCTTTATCGAGTTTCAACGTGAATTCACCAAACGCATCAATATTCACCTGGTACAAAATCGCCAGGAAATAAAAGAAGGCAATCCCCAGAGCAGCTCGTGCCAGAGGTGGATCACGAAAAAGTTGTGCCAGACTTGGTCTGAGCTCTTCTACTGGATTGAACCGTAATACACGAGTTGGATCAGCCGCTTCCCGAGACGAAACAAACAAGCTGACGAAATAACCAACCACTGCGATGCCCAGCAGGGCAATTGCAATCGGCCAGATCGTATCCAGGACTTTGTCATCACCGAAAGAAATCTGATAGATCTGTAAACCGCCAAACGTTCCCAGTGCACAGGCAGCAATGGTCACCATGGCCATCAGGCCATTTCCTTCCGACAATGCTTTTAAAGAGAGCAGTTCGGGAATTGCGCCAATCTTGGCCGGAGAGAAAAGGGCACTTTGTGTTCCCATGCAGAACACAAGAAACAACAGCAGGTACACATTTCCGTACCAGATCGCTGCCACGCCGCACAACATTACCAGGATTTCGGCAAACTTGCAGGCCACAATCACTGAGCGTTTTGAGAAACGGTCTGCCAGGAAACCGGCGGTCGGTGCAAAGATGAGATAAGGGAGTGTGAACAGAATCGCTCCCCAGGCCAGGGCCTCGCTGCTCCCCAGCAGATTCTGGCCAATCGGAACCACCAGCCAGCGGAACAGGTTGTCGTTAAAGGCTGTAAAAAATTGCGTGGCGAGCAGCGCCAGAAACCCTGGCTTAACCAACTCTCGACGGTATTTTGTGTCATCAGCAACAGGGGTCAGTGAATGATCCATCGTGTTCGAAATTTCCTGGTTGATGGGCAGATTTCCAATTTGCTGGACATATTTGAGCGAATTCAGAATGGCAGGGCTATCCCGAATCCCCTGAAACATAGCCTTTTTTCGCTCATGCTCAGTCGCTATTGTTTTGCCGACCGGCTTCATTTATCCTCGCCACTTCAGGTGCGGGCTCCGATAGCCCTGCCCTGCTTTTTCAGTAAGGATGCTCCATGGCCCGCAGAACCGTCGTCACTGGTGATGACCAAGAGCCGGAAGATGAGGAACGGACTGCCGTAAACAGTTCCGCCAGGTTCTCGATTGATGATCGAGATCTGGATGACGATCTGCGCCCGCAATCGTTAACCGAGGTGATTGGCCAGCGGAAAGTCGTCGAGCGGGTTCGGATCATGCTCGAAGCTGCTCAGGCCCGGGGCGATGCACTGGGACACCTGTTATTCGAAGGCCCTCCCGGACTGGGTAAAACAACCCTGGCCATGGTCCTGCCCAAAGAACTGGGGAGCGATTTCCAGATCACTTCCGGCCCCACACTCCGGGCCCCCAAAGATCTACTCCCTTACCTGACGCGGGCCAGCGAGAAGTCTGTTCTGTTCATTGACGAAATCCACCGGCTTCCACCAGCGGTCGAGGAGTTCATCTATCCGGCCATGGAAGACTTCCGGGTGGACATCGCACTCGGCGAAGGACTGAATGCGCGGACAGTCAACATGAGCCTCAAACCGTTCACAATCGTCGGAGCAACTACGCGCAGTGGCATGCTGACCGCTCCTTTACGGGACCGGTTTGTGAAT
>JAGQQT010000774.1 GCA_020426065.1 Planctomycetaceae bacterium
TCAGATCCCCAGAACTCACTGGCACAGGAGCAGGCGGATAGTGAAGAGATCTTTCGTCAGTTCCTGTCCCCACCAACTCGTCCGGGCTGGCTGGGACGACTGGCTCACTATGAAATAGAAACCATCCTCGGCCAGGGGGCGTTTGGAATAGTCGCCAAGGCCTTTGACGAAAAACTGCATCGGGTTGTCGCCATTAAGCTGATGAGCCCGGAACTGGCCACCACTTCCCCACCCCGCAAGCGATTTCTGCGTGAGGCCCGCACAGCAGCGGCGGTGACACATGAGAATATTGTGGCCATCTATGCGGTGGAAGAGGAGCCGATTCCCTACCTGGTCATGGAATACATCTCCGGACAGACACTCCAGCAACGACTGGATGAAAACGGGCCATTAGATGTGAATGATATTCTTCGCATTGGTCAGCAGGTGGCAGCGGGACTGGCAGCCGCTCATTCCGCTAACCTGATTCATCGAGACATTAAGCCTTCCAACATCCTGCTGGATGACGGACCGAATGAACGTGTCAAGATATCCGATTTCGGTCTGGCTCGAACCATTGATGATGCCAGTATGACTCAGAGCGGCACAATTGCCGGAACCCCCATGTATATGTCGCCGGAACAGGCGCGCGGGGCCACGCTCGATCATCGTTCAGACCTGTTCAGTCTCGGCAGCGTGATCTATCAGATGACGAGTGGCAGGCCACCATTCCGGGCGAACAATACGATCGCGGTCCTCAAACGCCTGTGCGATGACGATCCCCGCCCGATTACTGACATCATTCCCGGCACTCCCGCCTGGCTTTGTGGAATTATTGCCCAACTGATGAAGAAGGATCGCGAAGAACGATTCCAGTCTGCTCAGGAAGTGGCCCAGCTGCTTGCCACCTGTCAGCAGGAGTTGCAGCGGGATGGAAATGTCTTCTCGCTCGCCGACACACTGGTGACAACTTCGCCGATCAAGAAAGAATCTCGCCCCGGCTCTACGATTCACAAAGGAGTGATAACGGGCATCCTGATGACTCTGCTGGCAGTTCTGTTTGTGTTGGTCTTCAGCCCCAGGCTGGCCAGATGGTTTGACACTCCCATTCCGACACTACCCGCCGTGGAGCAGGTCACAGGATTGCAGTTTGACGGCAAGGATGACTGGATTCAGATCTCCGAGGTGGACTGGGCCTATCCCCAGTTTACGCTGGAAGCTTTCGTGACTTCGGCTCCCCAAAGTGATAACGGCACCATCGCATTCCTGGGGAACGGTGATTCTGAAAACAGGGAATTGATGTCGCTGTTTGATGGTCCACCCGCCGCTCCCGGAAAACGGATCAGTGGTGCATCCATCAAAGGCAAATATCCTTACGAAAATGCTTACGGTCCCTTCAAGGGGAATGAGCGACAACATCGGGCACTGGTGTTTGATGGCCGTTACCTGAACTACTACATCAATGGCATCTGGCAGGGCCAGCGTCGAGCGGAGCCGCATGAGGGCCTGCAATGGAACATGAAAAAACTCCACATCGGCTGCGATGGGAGTGGCAAACAGTTTTTTGAAGGGACGATTCATCAACTCCGAGTTTCAAGAGTCGCCCGTTATAGCGATGATTTCAAAGTCTCATCCAGCTTAACGGGCGATGACCAGACTCTGGCCTTATACCAATTTGACGAAGGCCAGGGTGATGTTCTCACAGACTCCTCCGGTAATGGACATGATGGCAAGATCAATGGAGCGAAGTGGCTTCAAGTCAATGCAACCAGTAACTCCCCACTGGTGAAGTCCGACGGCTGGCACGGTTGGCCCACAGATGCCCCTGCTCCTGCCATTGCTCCATTTGATGCGGAGCAGGCCCGCAAACATCAGGAAGCGTGGGCGAAGTACCTCGGTGTCCCGGTTGAGTATGAAAACTCGATTGGCATGAAGTT
>JAGQQT010000775.1 GCA_020426065.1 Planctomycetaceae bacterium
TCACGATGATTGCCCGGGCAACCGGTCAGCAGGAAAACGTGGCCTCTATCAAATCCTCCAATGGGGTTTCAGCGGAAGCCAAAGCGAAAGTCAACGTCATTGAATCGATCCTGTCCGTTTCCCACGCCGGACCAACCCGCCGGTTTGTCGGTCATGCAGCCAAATACGTCACTACGGTCCGGAACAACTCCAACCGTCAGTTGAGCGGAATCACGGTCCTGGCTCATGTCCCGGCTGGTTTCAATTTCTCAACGGCAGACGGCAGCGGACAGTTCAATGGAGAGCAACGGACCATTATCTGGAAGCTGTCCGGCATGGCTCCTCAGGAAGAAATCGTCCTGAATTCAGAACTGATCCCGACCCAGGTCGGTACGCAGACGCTGCTGGTCCAGACGATGGAAGCCTCCGGACACGAAGCCGAAGTGACCACCGCAGTCAAAATTGAAGGCTTCCCGTCTCTGGCCGTGCGAATCCCCGATGTCCGTGGTCCTGCCGCCATCGGCGAACGGGTTTCCCTGAAATTCAAAATCGTGAACCGTGGCTCCTCGGAAGCCACACAGGTTGCCATTCAGTGTCACATTCCCGAACAGCTGGAATTCATCTCCGCCAACGGACCTGTGGTCGGTGTGCAGCAGGGAAATGTTGTCCAGTTCCAGCCACTGGGACGATTGATGCCCAATCAGGAAGCCGAATTTGATCTGGTGTTCAATGCCAAGTCAAAAGGGGATGGACGAGTTGAATTTGAAGTCCAGGCGGCTCAAATTACCACTCCCTTGAAACACCAGGAACAGGTGGTAGTCTACGGAGACTGATCCTGCTCCCTGCCTCTTGAACACAGATGAAGAATAATGACTGAACCGACGCGTGATCTGCTGGAGACTTTCGAAAATCCCTATCCAGGTCGAGACTATCTCATCGAAACCGTCTGCCCGGAGTTCACCTCGGTTTGCCCCAAAACAGGCCAGCCGGATTTCGGTACCCTGACCATCACCTACATTGCGGATCAGGTCTGTTTTGAGTTGAAGTCACTGAAACTGTACCTGCAACAGTACCGAAATCACGGTGCCTTTTATGAGCAGGTGACCAACCGGATTCTCGATGATCTGGTGGCGGTGGTGCAGCCTCGCATGATGGAAATCCGGGCAGAATTCACGCCCCGGGGCGGAATCCGCACGAACGTGGTGGTCACATACCCGGACGAAGTCTGGGGTGAAGAAGAATAGTTTTGACTCGCAGTCCGAATGACTGCACAGTTCGCGACGAATGGATTCGCTCGTGGGAAACCTGCTGAACCTGTTCTATGTTGGCCTGCTGATTCTCGTCAGCCCTTACCTGTGCTATCGACGCTGGCGAACCGGGCGTTATCGCGAAGGGTTATCTCAAAAACTCTGGGGAAACTGCCCTCCCCGTTCCGGCAATGCTCCCTGCCTCTGGCTGCATGCGGCCAGTGTGGGAGAAGTCCTGCAGATTGAACCTGTGATCTCATCCTGGAAGCAGCAACATCCGGACTGGGACATTGCACTGAGTGTGGTCACCCAGACTGGAATGCAGGTTGCCAGAAAAACGTACCCGGATTGTCAACTCTTCTACGCTCCGCTCGACTTCACCTGGAGTGTGAAGAAGGTCATCGCTCGACTGCGTCCTGCCTGTCTGGTACTGGTTGAACTGGAACTGTGGCCGAACCTGATTCGGGAAGTCTCCCGGGCCGGAGTTTCACTGGTTCTGATTAACGGCCGACTCTCCGAAAAAAGTTTCCGGGGCTATCGAAAAATCCGTCCACTGATTCGGCACCTGCTGCGAAAATTTGGAGCGATCACCGCCCAGAACTCGGACTATGCGGATCGCTTTGCGGCTCTGGGAGCCCGGCCTGGCCGACTGACAGTCAGTGGATCAATCAAATACGATCGACTCGT
>JAGQQT010000776.1 GCA_020426065.1 Planctomycetaceae bacterium
ACTCCCAGGTCATCCGCCGTAATCAGCAGCAGGTTGGGCTGCTCTGCAGCAGAAAACTGAGTGAACCCGGAAGAAAAAGCTACGGTCAACAGGACAACCACGTACCAGAATTGGGTTTGGTTTGACGGCATCTCGCAGGCCTTTTGTGAATAAAACTCGTCATCTGAAAAACCTCCGTTACAATACGCTGCCTTCGGTGTTTTGGAAAGTCAGGGTAATCCTGTCAGGGTGATCTCATGCTCACAATGCCACGCAGAAAGAAGTATGGTCATTGTCCGTGTTGTGGCAGAGAGACTCTCCTTACATTTCACCACCTGATTCCCCAGAAAATGCACCGAAGACCCCGCTTTCAGAAAATGTATTCCAGAGAAGAGTTGAATCGTGGGATCTGCGTTTGCCGCGCCTGCCACTCCGGAATCCATGATCGAGCGGATGAAATGATACTGGCCACTGAATTGAACACGTATGAATTACTGATGGCTGATCCACAACTGCAGAAACATTTTGCCTGGGTCGCCAAACAGAAAATCGTCGTTCAGCCTGCAGGGAAGAGAAAATGGGTTTGAACAGTTCCTCCGTTACTCGATGTGTCCGCACCTTGACTGGTCTGATTCTGTTTGCGTTTGCAGGTTGTCAGCGTCCAGATCCTGTTGATCCGATTACGCCACAATCTTCAAATGTCCAGTTTCAGGAAACGGACCTGACTGCCCTCCAAACTGAATGGCCGCAATGGCGAGGTCCGAATCAGAGTGGAGATGCGGGGCAGATCTCGTTGCCGACGACGTGGTCGGAAACCGAGAACATCATCTGGACCGCTGATATTCGTGGACGCGGACACGGATCAGCAGCTGTGGTTCAGGATCGGATCTATCTCTGCACTGCCACAGAGCATCCACAACAACAGATCGTGCTGGCCTTCAATGCTCAGGATGGAAAACCTCTCTGGGATCAGGTGGTCAGTGAAGATGGATTCCCGCCCTCAAACCAGTTCCATCAGAAAAGTTCGCATGCGAATGGCACGCCGGCATGTGATGGCGAACGAGTTTATACCGCGTTTCTGCATCATGATGCGATCACCGCTTATGCGTTGAATGCCGAATCGGGAGAAATCATCTGGACAACGGAGCTGGGACCGTTTCGTTCCAAATTCGGCTATGCCCCTTCACCAGTTCTGTATCATTCCTATGTGATCTTTGCCTGCGATCATCAGGGAGGGGGCTATCTGGCAGCAGTTGATACCACAACAGGTGAGATTGCCTGGCGCACACAGCGTCCAGCGGTCAGCACTTATTCTTCTCCCCGGATCGCCAGCTTTGACGGGAAGGATCATCTTTTGATTTCGGGCGGCAGAAAGGTCAGCAGCTATGATCCCCGCACTGGAGAACAGCGCTGGGAGGTAGAGGGTACCGCTGAAGCAACTTGCGGGACAGTTGTCGTTTCTGCTGACACCATTTTTGCCAGTGGTGGTTATCCGCAGAAGGAAACCATCGCCTTGAGTGCCAAGGGCCAGCGCGTCTGGGCTAACCGGACGAAGGCTTACGAGCCCTCGCTCCTGTTTGCGGAGGAGTTGTTGTTTGGAGTCGATGACAATGGGATCGCCTACTGCTGGGATCCCCGTTCTGGAACGGAGCTTTGGAAATCCAGGCTCGGAGGAAATGTTTCCGCATCACCCTTTGCCGCCGGTGGACGCGTTTATTCGTCCAACCTCAACGGCGAGACCTACGTGTTTGAGGCCAGTTCCTCCGGTTACAAACAGATTGCCGTTAATCAGCTCGGCTCAGACAGTTATGCCAGTCCGGCCGTCTGGAAGCAGAACCTGATCCTGCGGGTCGGATTTGGTCAGGGGCCTTACCGACAGGAAAAACTGGTTTGCATTGGGATGCCGGATTAGTGGTCATATCCTATTTTA
>JAGQQT010000777.1 GCA_020426065.1 Planctomycetaceae bacterium
GCGATCGCAGTAGTGGTACCAAAGTCAGCCTGGAACTCTCTCATGCAGGGGAGCAGATACCGGCTCCGGCGAAATCTGGCCAGGTTAATGGCTATCATGAACGTGCCTAACGCCAGTATGAGCGAGAGAAACGCCTCATCGTGATTGACAGAAGTATCAGAAAAACTCCGTTGAAACACTGCGACGATCGCCTTGACCGCTTCATAAATGAAAATGAGTGACATCAGTGCTGAGAAGATGTCGTCGCTGAACCGCGTGAAGTATCGCATCAGTACCGAGGCATCACTGACCGCCAGCAGAAACAGAAACAGTGCGGTCCAGAAACCAATCCACTGGTACATCGGGAGAAACGGAATGGAAAGATCGGTGCACAGGTCATACAGAATTCCTGTGAAAACCAGCAGCGGTCCCACGCCTCCCAGCAGAATGAGCGGCTGACCACTGAAGAGGGCATAAACCATTCCCCCGGCAGCCGTGGCGATCAGCATTTCCACCACGCCAATCTGCTGATCGGTCACCACTCCCATGATCCCGCCGAAGGTGACGGCAGGCGCCAGGCAGGCAAAAAACAGGAACACCATGGCCGAAGCCGATTTGGTCGACCAGCCTCGTAACCAGTCATCCCGATAATGGGGCCAGCGGCGACGAATATCGTCCCGAATGCCACCGAACGGTTTCCCGGTAAACTTCAGGTCCGGCTCTGTTTCTTCAGGGATTCTTTGGGAAACCGGAGTGGCGGATCGCGCCAGGTAAGCGTGCAACGCATCCAGCAGGGATTTTCGCGACTGGACATCCCGAATCTCGAACCGGAACTCCTCATCCGACATCAGTCGGGCGATTCCGGTCAGTGTGTCAAGATGCTCAGCGGCAAACCCGGGCGGGCCCAGCAGTACGAAAAAGTATCGGGTCGGAATCCCGTCCGGTGCCCCCAGGTTCACACCGCGGCGCAGCCGAAGGAAGAAAACAATCGGCTTTTCGATTCCCTCCAGATAGGCGTGCGGAATGGAAACGGCATGCCCAATTGCAGTGGAGACTTCCTGTTCCCGTTTCTGTAACGCTTCCAGAATCACCGGGCGCTGGTCTGCGGAGAGGACATCTCGCGAGATCAGATGATCCAGCACCTGACCAAACACTTCATCGAGCGTATGCGCATCTGCATCAAGCAGAAACGTGTCCTCATCCAGGGCTTGCTTGAGAAAGTGTGTTGTCGTACTCAAAATGGACTCGCTACTACTTCAACATGACCGAGGGGAATCGATGTCTGGATTCAGACAGCAACAGAGTATGCCACGATTCTTGTCGATCAGTTCTTTCGCGACCTGATGAAGATGAATGAGAACAAGGAACTGGAGATTACTCAAACCACTTCCCGCCCGCAAGGTTTCATCCTGGCTGGTGGAAAGAGTCAGCGCTTTGGCAGTGACAAGTCACGAGCGAGAATAGGCCAGCAGACATTGATCGAACGGATTGCCCAGCCTTTACAGGAATGGACCGCTCAACCGATCTGTGTGATTGCTGATCAGCAGGACAAATATGCGGATTTGAATCTGTTCACAGTCGCGGATGACTTCCCCGGGCAGGGACCATTGGCTGGGATTCATAAGGCACTTCTCACTGTGCAGCAAAATGCGCCGGAATCTCAACAATGGGCCATCATCGCCAGTTGTGATCTGACCCGGATTTCTCCGGAATGGCTGGAGATGCTCTGGCAATCCTCCTTGAATCATCAAGGTTCCCGCATGATTTGCTTTGAGGAAAAACAAGATCACTCCGAACGTCAGACACTCCGTTGGCATCCCTTTCCAGGCTGTTATCATGTTTCGCTGATAGAGGAAATCATTTCAATGCTGGAAGGCTCGCACCGATCCTGCATGAAGCTGATTGAAAGACTGGGTTCAACCGCCGTCAG
>JAGQQT010000778.1 GCA_020426065.1 Planctomycetaceae bacterium
AAGAGACTGTCAGCCGTTCGAATCCATTTCCCTGTTCGCGATGGTCAATCCGCAGATCAAAATCATGATCCCGCTTTCGCTCCGGCATCGGCCCCATTGCCTCCTGCATGCCGGACAGAATCTCGGTGCGACGCCGGAGCCAGTCTGCTTTTGTCTGGACGGGTTGAATGGCGCCCTGATCATCCCGATAAAACATCAGTTCACGATGGGATAGCTCCTGCGCAGTAGCACTTCTTCCGAAAACAACTGTAAATATCGGAGCTAATGCAATCCAAAGCAGAACCAAACGGGTCGTCCTCGTTTTGGACTGTCGCATGCCAGCAACTCGGAACAGATTCATGTTTCCTCTCCACTGCGGTGCCTGATTCTCTGAGTTCTCCGAGCGACTGATCACCATTCTGGCTGGATTGAACATGATAAACAAACCTGGGCTGCCCGTCATGCGCGACGGGATTTCTGTCCACAAAACAGATTCGAACTCAAATTTCAAAAAATCAGTAGAAATCAGGCTTTCTGGCGCAGGTTGGGTTTTTTCTGCCGTAAAGCTGTGGTGTAATGGTGTACTCCAGTGAACTTCAACTATTTTTACCGCGGGATGAATCATGACTGGCCGTTTTCCCTTTTCCTCCATTGACCGACGTTCCTCCCGCCGCCTGCACAGTCGTTTGACTGCCGGGCCGGCTGGGCTGAGTGCGGAAGCCCTGGAAGACAAAACTCTGTTGACGGTTTACACGGTCAACACGACGACTGACAGCACAGTTGACGTCAACAGTAACTCCGATGGGCTCATCAGCTTGCGTGAAGCAATAGAGGCAGCCAATAACAATGCGGCATTTGGCGATGCACCGGCAGGCACAGGAGCAGGGACGGATATCATTAACTTTGCACCCTCCCTGCGCGGTCAGACCATAAACATCAGTGGCGATGATTTTGATATCGCTGGCGATCTCACAATCAACGGTGTGATCGATGGCATCGCTACGAATTTACCACGCATCAACGCAAATTTGAATTCACGTCACTTTGATATCTTTTCGGGAAATGTTTCGATCAGTGGTTTGTGGCTGTTTAGTGGTAATGGCACTGACACAGGCACTGGAACACAACAGGGTGGATCCATTCGACACAACGGAGGGAACCTCACGCTCAGTTCGATGTGGCTCCATGGAAATCATGCCCCGTCTGGAAGCGGTGGTGGAGTCTTCTCCGGTGCAGGCACCATTGACATCATCGGATCCACATTCTCCAACAACTCAGCAAGCGGTGGAGGAGGACTGTTCCTTGCCACTTCAGGTTATCTCGTCAACAGCACAGTGAGTGGTAACAGTTCCTTTGGTTTTGCAGGGGGAATACGCGTCGTCAGTAACGGAAACATCGAAATGAACAATTCCACCATCACAGGAAATCGCTCAGATGCCCAGGGTGGGACCGGACAAAGAGGAGGAGGAATTGGAATCGATAATACCGGGCAGGTGAACGCAAATAACACATTGATTGCAGGTAATTTCCGTGATACCGGTACGACAGCGGATGATGTCTTCAAAGCGGCCGATAGTTCTTTCACAGGCTTCAACAATCTGATCGGTGATGCCAGCACTTCCGGGGGGCTAACAGATGGCACCTTCGAGAACATTGTTGGCTTGAATGGTTCCGGAACACGGGACATCAATACCATTCTCAACACCACGCTGCAAAACAATGGTGGTACCTGGCCAACCCACGCGCTGCTGGAATCTTCGATTGCCGTCAACAACGGGAATAACCAGCGGGCTAAAGATGGAAATGGGGCATTTCTCACGACAGATGGCCGGGGCGCTCCCTTCACCCGCTTTGGTGCAGGGACAGGAAATGCGTTTACGATCACAGATATCGGCGCTTTTGAATTACAGCCCCGGTTTGCCGTGAAC
>JAGQQT010000779.1 GCA_020426065.1 Planctomycetaceae bacterium
GAGATGACCGGCACGCCCGAGAAGATCGACGCCTTTGCCGAACTGATGCGGCCGCTGGGCCTGCGCGAGATCGCGCGCACGGGTGTCGCGGCGCTGTCGCGCGGCACCGCCTGAGGCGGTCTTTCGCGGCGTCGGAAAGGGGCCTTCGGGCCCCTTTTTCATGCGCGGGCGTAGAGGTAATCGCGGCTGGCGGGGACCGCCGCCGGGTCGCGGGCGATCTGCATCTGGAACAGCACATGGCCCATATCGGTGAAGGACACTTCGGCCGCCATCAGATACCACCACCACATGCGGATGAAGCGGTCGTCGAAACCGAGTGCAGTGATGCGGTCGAGGTGCTCGAAGAATGCTTTCCGCCACGCCCGCAAAGTGAGGGCATACGAGTCCGCAAACTCGTCGAACCGAGTCAACCGCAGCTGAGTATTTTGAGGAAGTGCCTGCTGGATAGCCGAGATCGACGGGAGATGGCCCCCCGGAAAAATGTATTTCTGGATGAAGTCGACTGACCGGCGATACGTTTCATAACGATGATCGGGCATCAGAATCGCCTGGATCAGCATGGTCCCGCCGGGTTTCAGGAGAGATTCACACTTCTGGAAATAAGCGGGAAGATATTCGTGTCCTACGGCTTCAATCATCTCAATCGAAACCAGCTTGTCATAACTTCCGGTCAGTTGACGATAATCGGTCTGCAATAACGTGACCCGGTCTTCGAGCCCGGCATTTCGGAATCGTTCCCGGGCAAAATCGTGCTGCTGTTTTGAGATCGTTGTGGTGGTCACATGGCAGTCGTAATGGCGGACTGCATGCTCTGCCAGCCCACCCCAGCCGGTCCCAATTTCAATGACTCGATCACCTGCCTGCAGCTTCAGTTTCTGGCAGATCTGATCCAGCTTGTTCACGGAAGCCTCATGCAGAGTCTGCGTTTCTTCTTCAAAGATCGCCGACGAGTACATCATGGTCGGATCAAGAAAACAGCGGAAGAAGTCATTACTGAGATCGTAATGTGCGGCAATGTTATTCCGGCTGCCCGTCAGGCTGTTGGTCCGCAAAACATGTCCCACGCGGGCCAGTCCCCCGCCGATTTTCGACCAGGCGGAATCAAGCGAACCGAGTCGATCCATATTTCGGCACAGGATCCGGAACAGGGGCATCAGGTCAGAGCAGTCCCATTCTCCCTGCAGATACGATTCGGCCGCTCCGAGACTCCCTTCCAGCATCACCCGGCGATAGAAACGGGGATCGTTCACGGTGACCGAAACCGTCAGTTCCTCAGAGTTGCCAAAGCTGTGCGTTGCCCAGGGATCATTCCAGTGAACTGTTCCATGCTCGAACTGACGCAGCATCGTGAACAGCTGGTTTCTGATCAGAGAAATGTCGAGTGAGGGATTTTTCCGTGCCATTGCAACTGTCGTCATCAGCCAGCTTTCCGTGGAATGATTCCGCGAAGATGCCCGTTGCGGTGAAACCAGGCAATCCGATATTCAGCGTATCGGACGGATTATAGACCCGAGAATCTGAACACAACCCGGGTTTCCAGAAAGAGCGATATTTACCGTCGGTCAGCTGATTGACTTGCGGTAAACAACCCCTTCATCCACCTGGGTAAAGCCGGCCCCGGTGATCAGCTGGATGAGTGCGGTGTTCTCGAGCGGGGTATGCATTTCGAGGAGCGTGATCATTTCCTGCTTGAGCTGTTTGCCGATTTCAATCAGCAGGGCCTGGGCCATTCCCTGCCGCTGAAACGCTTCACTGATCTTCAGGTCCCGCAAACCGACCGCTCGATGGTTCCAGCATTTCATGTAGAAGTCGAGCCCATAGAGCGAGATCATGCCGACCAGCTCCGCATCCTTCTTCGAGCTCATTTCGAAATTCAGAAATTCAAACTCGGCCAGCCGGGCCGAC
>JAGQQT010000077.1 GCA_020426065.1 Planctomycetaceae bacterium
AACGCGATGTCCGCTTCATCCAGCTCTTCCATCCCGACTGGGACCACCATTCCCGGTTGAAATCCTGGTGCGTCTCGCGCTGTCTGGATACCGATCAACCCAGTGCGGCACTCATCAAGGATCTGAAGCGTCGCGGTCTGCTGGAAGACACACTCGTGATCTGGGGCGGTGAGTTTGGCCGCGGCGTTGCCGGGCAGGGGGACTGGAATTCCCCATTAGCCGGCCGCGATCACCACCCAAGGTGCTTTTCAATCTGGATGGCCGGCGCGGGAATCAAACCTGGTTTCACCTACGGAATGACGGACGACTACAGTTACAATGTGGCCGAGAACCCCGTTCACGTCCGCGACCTGCACGCCACCGCACTGCATCTTCTGGGCATGGACCATGAGCGTTTCAGCTACCGTTTCCAGGGACTGGATTTCCGACTGACCGGCGTTGAAGACTCACGCGTCGTCCAGGAAATTCTCTCGTAAGAGGAGAACTGGTCCGAAAACCAGTCCTCTATCCAATGGGATACGTCGCAGATCAAAAGGGGAAACGGCTTTTTGAGTTTATCGGCGAGGGGCGAGAGTAAGTTTCAGTTCACATTTACCCGCTGTTCCCATCGCTCCGGACATGTGAAAACCATTATTCCATGCAGCGTAACCAGCTCGGGCTCGGGCGATTGTGCCGTTAGTCAGACGATTATAGTTGGAATACATGTCTTCGAAGAGCGCTTTGTCTGTGGGCAGGTTTTCGTGCATGATCTGAAACTTGAAATAGTTTTCATACAGGCTGCAGTCGTAAGGAATGGAGTAGCAGATCGCTACGCGGAATTTTAAGCCCTCAACTTTGTAGCTGATGACTCCAACTGCTCCGGCTGCAGCACCTGACGTCTTCTTGACACCAATAACTGCAACGCTTTTCCTTCATCCGGTTTGGCGCCAATTTCAACCGGAACTCCTTTGATAAAGCCAGAGTACTCGTAGTACTTTGGATCAGTTAATTTTACATTCAATTGGTTTTCGAGCATGATGACACAGGAGCGGTCAACATTCAGAGTCGCATTGGTCTGCTGCACGAGTGCAACCAGTTCAACAGCGTTTCCAACAATAGTTCCGTAACCATTTTTCACGATTTCTTGAACAGCAGCCTTGCTTGCTGCTTTGCCTGCTGCCGCTGCCTGGGCTCAGGCGGTGTTGGGGGTTAAGGCAAGAACAGAAGCGGCGACAAGTGACGCGATCGACAACAATGCCAGTTGATTGCGAAAGGCTCTCTGAAGAATGGTGAGTTTACAGGTGACAGGATTTATGCTGTGCTCCTCTGTGCCGTGCGGGTTACGAACTTTGTTTGAGTCAATAAAACTGCAGAACAAACCTGACAGGATGATTTCTTTGCCTCTACAAGGTACATCGCAGGCATCTCACACTTTTTTTGGCAAGTCCAGATTTCTTCAATCAATTGGGCACGCCCGGTTTATCCAGATAGCGAGTCATCGTTCCCATTTCAGGACGGAGCATGGAACACGATCTGGTGGATTCAATCCTCAAATGCTGGTTCAGAATAAAAAGCCAGTCCCATAATACAGGGGGCGAGTCATTACCCGCATCGGCAAAGCGGCTCGCGCCCAAGTGAACAAGTAAGGGAAGCTGGTGTCTGCGCACGATCTCAGGTGGACTTTTGAGGAGCGATGGTTAAGGCGGCCAATTCCCCAGCAACTGAAAGAGGCGATGCGGCATGCGTCAACCAGCATTAGGCTGAATTACTACAAGTGAGACACGCCAGAAACCACCACAGCGGCCATGTTCAATGCTATATCCGACATTGCTGTGAACACAACTAACACAAGCAAAAAAGCGATTCCCTGTATCCTCAGGAAATCGCTCAAAAGCCTATTTTTTAGCGGAGAGAGGGGGATTCGAACCCCCGGTCCCGTTTCCAGGACACAGCATTTCCAGTGCTGCACAATCGGCCGCTCTGCCATCTCTCCTGATGAGATCCGGATCTCCGAACCTCTTTTCAGCCAGTATTCTAGGGGAGGAAATCAGATTTCTCAAGCAGTCAGGTCACACGAATCAGTTATGTCTGACTGATTCCGTTTCCGAGACCAGATCTGATCTACCACCGCAAGAACCCGGAAGATTACCTTATGTACGGGAGGACACAAGCCTGTTCAGGAAGGTTCTACCAGGTTCTGTCCAAGTCGCCCAAAAGAATGTCATATCCAGTACAAATGCTCGATCTGAGCACTCAATTTTTGTCGGCAGAAACCAGATAATCCCTGATGGTTTCCTGGATCTGGTCCCGGATTTTCCGAAACATCTGCATTTTTTCTTCTTCAGAGCCACTGGCATGAGCCGGATCTTCAAAGGGCCAGTGAAGGACCTGATCTGCGTTCCGAAAAGTCGGGCAGGCATCGCGGGCATGGTCGCAGACGGTAATCACGAGATCAAAATGCTGATTTTGAAACAAATCCACCGATTTACTGGTGGCAGAGGAAAGATCGAGTCCCAGTTCCTGAATGGCCTGAACAGCCAGAGGATGGACATAGCCGGCAGGCTTTGAACCGGCAGAACTGGCTTGCCAACTCCCCTGCCCCAAGTGATTCCAGAGGGCTTCGGCCATTTGAGAACGACAGGAATTACCTGTGCACAGAATGAGAACTGTTTTCATGAATCCGACTTATTCTCAGATAATTCCCTGAGGGTTTCAGAATGGATGATCGCCCAGCAGGGAATCGCCAGAAAGGCTCCCAGTACGGGAGCAACCATGTAAATCCAGAGATGAGTAGTATTCCCGCTCACGATGGCAGGAGCAAATGATCGAGCGGGGTTCATCGATGCACCACAAATGGGTCCAGCGAAGAGGGCTTCCAGAGCAACAACAGAACCGATGGCCGCACCGGCCATAATCCCCTTTTCCTTCGCCCCGGTCGAAACATTCAAAATGACAAACATCAACAGAAATGTGAGGACCACTTCCAGTACAAATGACTGCTGCCAGGAACCGGAGGGTAAGGTCGCTCCAAGTGTTTCGTGTGAAGAAAAAAGGAACTTCAGGAGCAGACTGGCCAGGACCGCACCGGATATCTGGCTGAGCAGATAGGGCAGGACCTGGCTGAACGGAAATCTTCCGACGGCAGAAAAGGCAATCGTGACAGCTGGATTGATATGAGCCCCGGAAACATCGCCGATGGCATAAATCATGGACATCACAATCAACCCAAATGTCAGCGAAATTCCGACGTGCGTGATGGCGTTCTGGCTGAGTGAATCGACAATGATGGCCCCCGTCCCGACAAAGACCAGCGCAAATGTTCCCAGAAGTTCAGCCAGATAGCGGTTCATCAAACTTGGATTCAATCTCGAAAAGAGGAGGAGCAGACGGATCAGTCCACGGGATACATGAAGACTGGGTAGTCGGGTAATCTCACGCATCCAGTATCAGAATTTGATCAGGGATCTGCATTCGAGGTGGTGGTAGAGGCATCGTTATTGGACGAGTTTTTCAGCGCCTGAATTGCTTCGAGATGGGTTTCCAGCCTTTCATCATATTGATCTGCATCGGAAGAGGGACTTTTAATCATGGGAATCAGGCAGTTCTTGCCTATCCACATGAGTTGCTGCAAAACAGGCTTTTTGGAACCTGCCCCGGCATCCAGCAATTCCTGGACAGTTACCTCCAGCTCGGGAACAACCGAATTCTGCATTTCGGCAATGGCGGCAGGATTGCTGGCCCGTTTCTGTTTGATCTCGTTGTAAATTTCCTGGAACCGGGCTAATACCTTCTCATCATCTATTCCCCCGATAAAGGAGGCACCATAAATCAAGGCCCCCACAAGTATCACGCCCCCCAGTATCGCCAGATGCAAGGGTTTTACAGAAGCGGAGGGGGCTGAGATTCCGCCAAACATCCCTCCCAGCCTGCTGAACAGTGATTCTCCAGATCCCTTCCTGATTTGTGGTTTTGGGGCGGTAACTGGTTTAACAGCTGCTTGAGTGGGAGGAGCCTGTGGTTCCCAAGATGGGACTTCAGGAGGAGAATACTGGGAGGTTTCTACTGGTTGTTGCGGAGCTACCGATTGTGGTTTGACTACTGCTGGAGGAGTCTGAAGAGGTGGGCTTACGCTGGCAGCAGCTTCAACTGCCGGAATTTCCGCTTGAACAGGAGGATTCACTTTCGTGTCGAGCCAGGCGTTCAGTCGATCCGCTATTTCCTGTTTTCGCTGCTGTTCGATTTCTTCCGGAGTCAACTCGGGCTGCGGCTCTGGAACTTCAACTGGCTCTTCGGCAGAAACCGCTCGATTATGCTCAGCGGCCAGCCTGCTTTCCCGAATGACATTATTGATCTCACCGCCTACAACACGAACGTGAGAGGAAGCATGTTTCTCGTCAGTTTCGCTCAGCTGGACTTCACCATCCAGCTCAAAATCGTCGTCATCATCAGTCGCCTGTTCAGGTAACAGTCCTTCGATCTCAAGGGTAGAAATCCAGGAGGCATCGTTTCCGTTCCGCAATTGATCCTGAGGACCGATTTCCCCAGCGGCGACCATTCCCACAATTTCGTCGAAAGGAAACGGCCCTAATTCCTGCCCCAGAATTCTGGCGTACCAGGCATCCTCATGCAGAGGTTTGTGTTCCTGCTGAGTCGGTTTTTCCAGCACGAATTCGTCAATAGACGGCAGGTCCTGCTCTTGCCTGGATTTAACTGGAGCTGACCCGGAGACGAAGTTCAGGTTGAGATCATCGATCGAATCAGCAACTTCCAGATCATCTGTGGTTGACTTTCCACTGTTCATGGAACGACTCGTTGAAACTCAAGTTAAAGGGGATACAAGACCGATCGCAGGGCAGAATAACTGTCCTTAAGCCTTCCCCAATTCTGCAGGAAAGCGCACCTTCCATCTTCCCCTAGTCGGGAGTGAGAATCAAGAGTGAACGGAAAGTGAATTGGTAGAGTTGGTTTCTACTGACTGATTCCAGGTTTCCTGCAGTTTGGAGCATAGCTGGCTGGATCGGTCGTACAGGTCCAATTCTGAGAAGAACAGCATTGCCAGGGCACGCTGTCCTTCCTGGGAAACTTCCAGCCCTTGTGTAGTCCACCAGGTTTCACGGCTCTGCTCCTGCCAGAACTCAGCATGATCGATCAGCCCTACCCCTTCCACAATCGCGACTTCACGAATCAGATCCGCCTGAGACCACAAGGCAGAAGGAGTTTCGTTGGTACTGAGCCGGGGGACGGGCGGTGTCTGCAGAATTGGGATGACATCCAGAGATTGAATCAGTCCGATCAACTGCCTTAATTTTTCAGAGTAAGTAAATGGATGCTGACTGGCCTGTGTCTGGTCAATCAGTCCCGGCATGATAAAAACACAGTCTGCTCTGCATTGGAGCAGCCCCTGCTGCACGATTTTGATCATGTTATCGAGCGTGGCGTTGCGGATCCCGGCATTGACAATCAGATCGGGAAACCGTCTCAACTCCCAGCGAATCCGATGGCGGAATAACTCGGCATAGCCGGGTTCTCCGTGATACCGCAGCCAGGCGGTGGTCTGATCGCCCACAAACATCCAGGTTCTGGCATGAGGTTGATGCAGATAGCCACGGATCTGATTCAAACCGTCCGCTCCCGCCAGTGGTTCACTGTCGAGCAACTCACTGGGATCTCTTCGGATCCGACCAGATCGAGTCTGTTGAGGAGCAGGTGGAACCTCTGGAGGCTTGCTGTGGACAGGCTCATCATGTTGAGCAGCGGGTTCATCCAGCAGGTCATCCAAAGCGGAGTCCTGGTTGGCTTTGTTTGCCAGATCTTCTGGAATGACGGAACGAGGCATGCCGTATTCGACATCCGGAAAATCAGCCAGAACTGCTGACCCACTGGCCGTTCCCTGTACGAGTTCCGCGGCGGCCTGGGAAATTCTCCTGTTTTCCGTCCCCTTGCTTTCCAGATAATCGGCGGAGGCCTGAAGAATGGCGATGATTTCCGGATCCAGCATGATCCGTTCACCAAAATGTTCGTCATACATGGATGGATTCGAAGCGGCATCACAGGAGATCAACAGCATGCGCCGTCGCCGTGAATGACGATCCAGTCGGACATGAATGGGTAAGTGGGTAGCGGCCAAATCGAATCCCTCGATCAGTAACTTGTCAGCCTGAATTTCTGGTTCAGCAGATTATCTCAACCGATCACCGCTGGCATGCCAAGAAGATTTCTGCGAATCCCTGCAATTCAATGGAAAATGGCCCGTTAAAAACTCCCCAATTTAACTTCAGTTTCAGGAATGATGCCGAAATGCATCACCAGACTCCCATAAGAGAAGCTTTGGCACCTTGCCCTGACTTTCATTATTAGTGCCAGTGAGGCCTGAATCAATCATTCTTCCAGTCCAGAATGACCTTGCCGGACATCCCGGAACGCATTGCATCGAATCCCTGCTTGAATTCGGAATAATGATACCGATGTGTGATTACAGGGGAGATATCAAGGCCTCCCTGGATCATCACGGTCATTTTATACCAGGTTTCGTACATCTCTCTCCCGTAGATACCCTTGATGGTCAACATGTTGAAGACCACCTTGTTCCAGTCGATGGCGATTTCTCCATCCGGGATTCCCAGCATGGCAATTTTGCCACCATGACACATGTTGTCGATCATATCATGAAAGGCCTGAGGGTTGCCGGACATTTCCAGCCCGACATCAAAACCTTCGTGCATGCCAAGCATTTTCTGCGTCTCGGCAATCGATTGAGTTCTTACGTCCACAACATGTGTCGCACCGAGCTTGCGTGCCAGGTCCAGTCGCCAGGGATTCACATCCGTGACAACGACATAACGAGCTCCTGCATGACGGACAACAGCCGCTGCCATGCAGCCAATCGGGCCTGCCCCGGTGATGAGAACATCTTCACCGAGTACAGGAAACGAGAGTGCGGTGTGAACTGCGTTTCCAAATGGATCAAAGATGGAGGCCACATCGCGATCGATCTTATGGTCATGATGCCAGACATTGGTCATCGGCAAAGAGATGTATTCGGCAAATGCGCCTGGACGATTCACGCCGATCCCTTTGGTGTCTGCACAAAGATGGCGACGGCCGGCCATACAGTTCCGACAACGCCCGCAGACTACGTGCCCTTCTCCACTGACCACATCTCCGGGACGAAAGTCGACAACGTTAGAGCCGATCTCGATAATCTCTCCCACAAATTCATGACCGACAACCATTGGCACCGGAATCGTGCGTCGAGCCCAGGCATCCCAGTTATAAATGTGAACGTCGGTGCCACAGATTCCAGTGCGATCAACCCGAATCAGAACGTCGTTGATCCCGATTTTGGGTTCAGGAACATCTTCCAGCCACAGTCCCTCTGTTGAGTGACTTTTGACCAATGCTTTCATGCGAGGACTTTCCAATCAGCCCATGTAACAATTGAGTACAAAAACCGAGTTTCAAGATTTCCGCTGCGTTTCAAGCCAGGCCAAAAACCCGGTCCATGTTCTGGGAGATTTCGAGTAGACGATCCGGACCACCGCCACCCACTTCTGCTGCAACCCATCCCTGGTATCCAATTTTGAGCAGTCCCTTGCGAACTCCCAGCCAGTCGAGATCCCCTTCTCCGATTTTCGTAAATTTGTTCTGTGCCCGGGAAAATCCTTTCACATCCAGCTTCAGAATCCGCTTTCCGAGCGATTCGATCCACTCGCCGGTATTCCCGTACTTCCAGTGGTTGCCGATATCAAACTGCATGCCCACCCAGGGAGATTTAAACTCGTCCACATACTTCACAAACAGATCAGCTGTCTGGTTGGAATCTCCCTCATGGTCATAAAGAAAATGATTCCAGACGTTTTCGATGACAATCGCCACTTTCAGTTTTTCAGCCAGTTCAACGGTTTGTGAAATGTTATCAATGGAGCGTTTCCAGCATTCCTCAAAAGTCCCGTCATTTCCGTGGCCAACAACCAGCAGCACAGAATCGCCCCCCACTTCTTTGGTCTGTTCGAGTGCCTGCTTAAAGGTTTCCAGGGCCTGTTTACGGACTTCCGGACTCGGATCGGTATGTCGCACCTGCCAGTGAGAGGCACAGACAGATCCATCTACAATCAGGCCCGTCTCATCAATCGCCTTTTTCACTTCAGCGACATCAAAGCCAGGAGCATTTAATTCGACCCCTTCAAACCCAGCTTCCTTGGCTGCCCGGAACTTATCCGTCAACGTTCCCTTTGCCTGAATCATCCCGATTTTGAGAGACTTGCGGAGCTTGCCTTTCAGGGGTGCTTCAACGGAATCTGCCGCTCTGGTCAAAGCAGGAACTCCACAAAGGGCAACGGCGGCCGAACCATACAGAAATTGACGTCGTGTTGCGGTCAGGCTATTCATGTCTCGTCCTTTCAAGGTTATCTGCAGTTCACATCCAGCAGAAAATATGGAATCTGGTACAATTCGGGATGTCCTCATCAAATTGTGACCAGAGCAGTTCACATTGTCAAAATCACACCAGCCAATTCAGAGAAATCTGGCAATAAGTGTCTGTGAAAGATCACTCCCTGCTGCTCGGCAGTTTCAAATAGGGCAGCGTCACCATGGGCCTTTTCATTGTTGAATCGGGTTCCCGAAACACATACGGCTCCCACTGCTCTCGGATCCGCATCCAGTCCTTGAGAGATCTCGTGGGATACCATCCGGGAGCCCCATGTTTCTCAATGTCGTACTGGTTCACATTTGCATGAGTCCACTCATCAACGGACTCCGCCGGACAAGTTTCTGGAAAAACATGAAGTGCCCGAAAGTCTTCCAAGACTCCCCGATCACGAATGACATTCTCTCTCCACTCCTGCAGATGCATCAACAGGTTTTCCCTCACCTCAGAGTATGCAGAATCTTCAGCCAGATTATGGAGCTCAAAGGGGTCCTTATGCAGATCAAACAATTCCAGAGGTGGTTTTTGTGGGGCAAAGAATTTCTGCTGGTCAGGTGTCAGTTTCCCCTGCAGGTACAGCACGTTCATTTCAGCCAGTACCGGATAGGACATTTCCTTGTAGGCGCTGAACTGCAGCCAGGGGCGTTCCGGCATCAGGTTGAGAATCAGTTTATGTTCGCGAGAACGGATGGCACGCATGGCATCGTGGGTGGTTCCCATTTTGTCACGAGCTGCAAAGATGAATTCTCTTTCCTTCAGCTTTTCGCTGAACAGACTGATTCCCTGCAAAGGAACAGGCGCCTGAACGTGAGCGGCATCCAGGACGGTTGCACACAGGTCAATGGCACTGACGAGATCATTGCACACCTGTCCGGGTGGAATTTTTCCAGGCCAGCGCATGATGAGCGGGATGTGAATCCCCTCGTCATACAGAAACTGCTTCCCCCTGATCTGGCAGCAACCATGATCGCTGATGAAGATCACGAGCGTATTGTCACGAATTCCTTCACTGTCCAGTCGCTGCAGCAGTTGACCAATGCGACGATCCACAATCTGCATCGACTCCAGTCCATTCGCCCAGTCGCGGCGCACAAAAGCAGTGTCCGCATAACAGGGCGGGACCTCGACATCGCCAATGTCGATTGGACGTTCAGGATCACGATGCCAGGGGCGATGCGTTTCCTGAAAACTGATCCGGGCGAAAAATGGCTGGTCAGGGTTACGTTCCGACCAGTCCCGTCCCATGAAAAGTTCCTGGCGGGTGTCTGGCAGGAAATTACAGTCGATCTTATTGCTCATCAAAACTGTGAAATAACCTGCTTCAGCCAAAAGCAGCGGAATGGGACGGATTCCGTGCGGGAGAGGTTTCTTATTGGTTTCACGATGCTGCTCTGCTCCGATGTAATTCTGATGAAAGCCGGTCATCAATGCAGAGCGAGACGTGGAGCAAACCGGAGACGTGGTGAAGGCTTGTGTATAACGGATGCCTTCTGCGGCCAGCTGATCCAGATTTGGCGTGTGGATTCCCCGGGTCCCGTAACAGGACAAATCGGGAGACCAGTCTTCAATTGTAATCCAGAGAATATTTGGCAGCTTTTGTTCAGCACTGCAGGTTGACATCTGCAGAGGGTTCACGAACAGCAAACCGCACAGAAGCATCATCTGAGACAGACTCACCTTGCCAACTCGATCAGCCCGCTTCTGACATCTGAGCATCAGGGAACATCGCATTGGATTACAACTCCTCTTTTGGAATAGAGTTGTCTGGCAACGGGCGGGAGCAGAGGTCGCGAAGTCCTGACAGGGTTCCACTGGAAAACCGATGATAGCGGCCCGACCTCCACTCTTTGAAAACGGCAGAGAATCGACTACTTGAACTCTGACGAATATCGATTCGGTTTCTGAAGTGCTCATGCTCTGCGAGAGTGACTTCAAGTACCTGTTCGACAAGCCCCAAAGATTGGGTAAAATGAACAAGCAGCTGTTTCGCCTCTTCATTCCCCAAATGCTGCTTTGCTGACAGATGGGAATTCAATGTTTGCAGATGGTGCGCTTTTCTGAGAAGGCGTTTCTCTCTGTCCAGCAGGTCTTCCGTGGTCGAAGTTCGTGCTCTCTTCTCGCTGCCAACCGGCTCTGGAGCCCCCAGTTGCTGGGACGAATGGGATCGATATTGAATGAGAGGCTCATTGATCGCCACCGCTGGTGCCAGTGCGCTGATGACCGTAGCAATCCATTCATCATGGATCCAGTTTTCCGGAAAAGGAGTTATCCAGGGGACATACTTTTTCCGAAAGGCAAGCGTCGCTCCCGTCACGATGGTGTTGTGAAGAAGTGTATAAAACTGGGCGTTTCGTGACGTGTGGAAATGCTGTTCATCAAATGTAAAGGAATCCCACAGCCGATACCCCAGAGGTTCCAGATTGTCGTTGACCACGTCTCCATTCGAAAAAACGAAACCGGCTTGAGGATGATCCTGAAAGGCCTTGACGATTCGTTCTATTTTGTCGGGGTACCAGATATCATCCTGATCCGCCAGGAAGATCAGTTCACCAGGAGACTGCTCAATTGCCTGCTGGAAATTCAGGCGGCTACCGAGATTTTGGGGATTCTGTCGGACCTCCACAGGAAAGGGAGCGGAGTCACGGAAAGCTCTAGCGATTTGCAGGGTCAGATCAGTCGAACAGTCATCAGAGATCAGAAGATAATCCGGTCGATGAGATTGAGCGGCAATACTCTGCAACTGGGCAGCAAGATGTCGTTCACCATTCCAGGTGCATAACGCGACAGAAATATCGGGGTTGTGAGCCATTCTGCGAGACTCCACCCGGTTATGAAATGATTCGCTTCATAACCGGGCAGGTTGCGTGTAAAAACTTGTTTGAGCAACAATGACGTCTGCAGTGCAAAGCCTCACTCGAAATGAGTCTCGCTTCGCATGCGTCATTCTGCATTTTCAGATCACCCGATCAGACCATCAATCAGCAAGCGGAAGAACTTCCACTTTCCGAATCTGAACAATGCTGCCCGGATCGTGCTGCTGGAATGCAAAGTGACCTGGTCCGTAAGTCTTAGCGAAGTCCAGATACTCATACAGTTCGTTTCCGTCGACGGTAACCTTGATGCGGGTCATATCCCGGCCACGCCAGACATCATCGCGGACTTCGATTTCATAACTGAACCATTCGCCCGGTTTGACGAGTTGCTGATAGACGTGACACAT
>JAGQQT010000780.1 GCA_020426065.1 Planctomycetaceae bacterium
GATTTCCGTTCCCAGATCAATAATCATCCCCTGGCCATCAAAAACTCGGGGCTGATCTGCGGTCCCCCCATCCCGAATGATGAGCGGCTCGCGACGAATGACGACCTGCTCCTCTGCCTTCAGGATGCCGGAGAACAAAACCAGGACTCCGCACAGCAGGCCGAATTTCCATAATCGAAAGATCATGTGGCTTTCCTTCCAGGACGATCAACCCACTTGTACGCCTTACTGGCATTTACCGAACAGAATTTGACCAGGGCAGACTTGCTGCGAGACGAGGCATAGTCCATCGATAACTGCTGCAGAAATGCGTAACTGGATCCACGCTCTGAAACAGGCCAGTTGCTGCCATAGATCACACGATCTTCTCCGAACGCATTCCAGACTACGTCAATATAGGGACGATAATAATCAGGCTCGGTTGGCACCGGATTCTGCACACGGGCTGCTCCTTCAACAAGTGCAGAAATTTTGCAGAACACATTGGGACAAGCTGCCGCTGCCTGGATCGCACTAACCCAGTCCTCTGGTGGAGCATCTGCTGAAATCACCACGTTGCCGATGTGATTCTGCACAATTCTTAACTGCGGCACTTTCTGAGCCAGCATCGCCACCGATTGGGGAGAATCGGGTCCTCCATTTACGTCGAGCGAAAGATCGAGATCCGCCAACCGGCGAAAGTCGTCCAGTTCACCGGTCATCAACAATTCGTTGACCCGATTGGAAGAAACGCGAATTCCACGGAACAACGGATTTTTGGCCAGTCGATTCGCATGTTCGGCAAACTCGGGAACTCCCGGATTCAGATTCCCCACAATCCCGACAACAAAGGGATCATCCTTGGCCAGATCCAGCAGCCACTGATTGTCTTCCACCCAGGGACTGGCTTCCACAACCACCGTGCCCGTGACCGGACGATACTGCGGCAGCTCTCGCAGGTTCTGTGGCAGAACGGTGCGGTAGAGACTGGTGTTTTTCGCAGGCCACGGAACTCCCTCTGCCCGAGAGGGATCATAAAAATGGGTATGGCAATCAATGATTTCGAGCGGGGGATCCATCTTGGCGGCCAGCAGATCCTGAGTGCTGATGGCTGCAGCAAAAGCGGCACTGACCTTGATCCATTCCCGCCTGGTCACTGGCAATTCCATCCGAGATTCCGAAATCTGATTCATTGCTTCTCTTTCGTGTCACATATCATTGTGGAATCAGTTTCAACGAGTCAGCCTCCCTGAACTTGCGGATTAACCGTACGCTCCAGCAGGATCTGGCTGACGAGTCGAACCTGATTCTGGTTTTTGATCCGTCCAATCAGACGGTGATAACTGTAAAGAACCTTAAACAGATGGCCAAAAGCCAACCAATAACCGTTGGGGTTGTTCTGCATGCTCCATGGTGCATTCCACTCTTTCAGATTTTCTTCACTCTCCCAGAACTCATCGCTCATGACATCGGAAAGTGAGCAACTCTGTTCTTCCAGAGGATGCTTGGCAGGATCAAACTCGGGAACGGGCACTCCGATATGCGCCTGATGTCCCAGGTGACCGATCCTGGCCAGTTCCGGATAGCCTAACGATTCCAAAGTCATCAGGGCTTCAGTGTGGGTTGTCATGTGCGTGAAGTTTGGCCGGCGCACACTCGGACGTCCCAGCAGCGGTTCAAAACGTGCCAGGCTGTCAAACAGTGCCTTGATCATTGCCTGTGTATCAGCGTAGTCGTTTCGTACTTCAGGTACCTGCGGAGTCTTCTCGGCAATCAGACCGTTGTGATTGCACAGTAGTTGAATCAGTCGTGGATCAGCCATGTGAGGCGCATCACGCATCGCACGCACAGAAAGCGAAGTGTAAATCACGGCGTGACCATGTGCCCGCAGTCCACCCTCCACTGCGGGTTTGAGAGAGACTGGAA
>JAGQQT010000781.1 GCA_020426065.1 Planctomycetaceae bacterium
TAACGGCGATGATTATCATCGGAAGTCTGACGGCGGTTTCACTGGAAAAACTGAAGCGGAAAGATCTGCTGCTTGGTTTTCTGCTGGTTGAAGGTCTGCTGACCAATGTCGGCGGTCTGCTCACACTCATCAGCAGTGTGCCGAATATCATTGTTGGGAAAACAGCAGGGATCAGTTTTGCCAGGTTCTTTCTGGTGGCTGCTCCTTATGTGGCAGTCTCCACAGCGGCAACGCTGTTTCTGGGAAAGTGGCGCTTCGGAATTCAGTCGCTCAGCACTGAACAGGAAAAAGCTGAAGCCAGAGAACTGGTGGCGGGCTTTGACGAAAACGAATCGGTTCCCAGCAAAAACTTCTTCTGGATGTCGATTGCGGTCTTGATATTGTTCATTGGCACACTGGCAGGTCAGGCGGCCTTGCCGTGGAACCTGGATCAGCTGGGGATGGGGTTCGTTGCCCTGTTTTTTGCTGGCGTGATGCTGCTGGCATATCGGCATGAAGTGGATAAATACTATGCGGCGGTCGACTGGGATCTGCTGGCGTTTTTTGCTGGACTGTTCGTCGTGATCTATGTGATGGAACAGGCTCTGGTGCTCGATTTGATCGGCAAAGGGATTTCGTACATGCTGGCCTGGCCAGTCAAGCTGGCCAGCGCCAGTCTGCTGACTTCTGCGGCGATAGCCAGTTCCGTGACGGATAACATTCCCCTGGCAGCAGTGCTGGCTAAAATTCTGAAAGGGATTGCTGTGCCGGCGGATTCCCCGTTGTGGTGGAGCGTGATTTTTGGGGCAAATCTGGGTGGAAACATCACTCCGATTGGTTCGGCCTCCACCGTTGTCGCGATGACATTGATCCACAAGCAGAAGCTGCCTTTGAATTTTGTCAGCTTTGTGACCACCGCTGCACCCTTTGCAGCCTTGCAGATTCTCCTGGCAATTCTTTACGTTGTAATCGTTCTTTAGCCCTGCTGAATTCGGGCTTTCAAAATAACACCAGAAACGGGAGTGTGAATATGCAGTCAGATCATCAATCAATGCCGCGGCGAACCTTTGTGCAATCAGCCCTGGCCGTTGGAGCAGCCGCTTCCGCACTTCATCTCGGGAAAAACGTTCTGGCAGCAGATGCTCCGGCGACGACCGGTTCCCTGATCAAACCGGGCTGCACGATTCTGTTTCAGGGAGATTCCATTACCGATGCAGGACGGAAGCGGGAGCATGCCGAAACTCCCAACAAGCAGCCCGGCATGGGAAATGGATATGCCTGGATGACCGCTGCGGGACTTCTGACGGCTCCTCAGGGTAGTTCACTGACGATCTACAACCGTGGTATCAGCGGACATAAAGTGCCGCAGTTGGCTGAACGCTGGGAAAATGACTGCATCAACCTCAAACCAGATGTCCTCAGTATTCTGATCGGCGTGAATGATATCTGGCATCGTCTCAATGGACGTTATGACGGGACTGCAGAAACTTACGAACAGCAGTACATGGCGCTGATCGAACAAACCAAGGAGAAGCTTCCGAACGTCAAGCTCGTCATCTGTGAGCCGTTCGTGCTCAAGTGTGGTGCGGTCAATGATGACTGGTTCCCGCAATTTGACGGATATCGGGCAGCAGCAAAGAAAGTTGCGGAGACACATAAAGCCGTCTTTGTTCCCTTTCAGTCCATGTTTGATGAAGCCGTCCAGTACGCTCCACCAGAGCATTGGGCAGGTGATGGCGTGCATCCCAGTCCGTTCGGCGCATCATTGATGGCTGCCGCCTGGATTCGGCATGTCACCAATGCCTGATGTGCATTTGAGCTGATCGGAGATGGCCCATTGGAATGATGGACGCATCCAGAACACGAGCACAGAAGATTCGCAGCCTGGCGAACTTTTCCGTGCTCGTGTTGTTTTTCTCCA
>JAGQQT010000782.1 GCA_020426065.1 Planctomycetaceae bacterium
CAGCAGATTCCTTCCAGAATGACGATGACAATCCGGTTCATCCTGGTCTCCCATCTGCTATCAGCTGAAATTCATTGGCGAGTAAAGGGAGCATACTGCCAGAAGAGAGAGAATTTCTGAGCTTCACTCCGTGGAGACATGGCCAGAATCGAAAAAGCGTTTGAGTTTGTTTTCCCTGACCACAAAGGAAAAGCAGGGATGCCGATTCGTCAGCGTTACAAGAAGAACCGACACGAGAGATGGAAGTCGAACCGCATTCAGAATGAATGTCTGTCAATTCTGTTTTGATTACCCGGATCATGTCTCGTCTCCGGAACAAAAATGGTCACTCGACCTTAATCACGACTGCGGTCATATCATCTTCTGGCTCAGCATCCCCATTAAAAAGCAAGGCCGATTCAAACAATTCATCAATGATCTCGTTGGAAGATTTATGCCGGACTTGCGAGACAAGATCAGTGACTCGCTGCAGACCAAACAGCTCTCCCTCTGTGGATTGGATTTCATGAATGCCATCTGTGAAAAACAGTAGAATCTGCCCTGGCACCAGAACAGAACTATGGCTGGATTCAATCGGGTTCTCCTCAAGAATCCCCAATGGCAAACCTGTTCCGATGATACAGGCTGTTTTGTGTCCAGGATCGAACAGGTATGCCTGGTGACCTGCACCACAAATCGAGAACTCAAAACTTTTCGGATTGATGGTTGCCAGGATGGCGGTTACAAACCACTCCATAGGAGTGTCTTCGTAAACGACAGTATTGGCTTCTGTGAGAATCTGCGCTGGATCACTTGTTTGCCTGGCCAGGTTCCTGATTGTCCTCCTTAAACTGGACATAATCAATGCGGATGGAAATCCATGCCTGCTGACATCCGCCACAATCGTAGCCAGACTTCCATCCTCCAGTTTCAGAAAATCATAGTAGTCTCCACCAACTGCATCGGCCGGCCGACAACGACCTGCGATATCCAATCCATGATATTCTGGCGATTGAGCTGGAAACAGTTTTTGTTGAATTTCCCGTGCGTTCATCAATCCATTGGAGAGATAGCGGGAATTCGTCACGTCGACAGCAACACCAACCGATCCGATGACCTGTCCATGCTCGGAATGATGTGGAATCACTCGAAGACAGTAGGTGATTTTGTTGTGGTGAATGTCCATCGTTGTGGTTTCACCACGATGAGCTGCTTCATGGGCTTTCGCAATGTCGTCCCTGTCATGGATGACCTCTGGCAATCTCTTTCCGAGGATTGACTCAGGTTGACTTGCTTCTCCAAAGGGACACTGTCCAACAATCGACTGGATGCGAAAATCCCGATCCAAATGCCAGATTCCGATTCCCGCATGTTGTGAAACGGCTTTGAGTTCCGTCAATACAGCCAGTCGCTGCTCTTCTCCCTGCCTCCTGTCGATGGCAAATCGAATACTGCGAGTCAGAACCGGGCCACTCAGTTCCTGTTTTGTCAGGTAATCGGTTGCTCCCGCCTGCAAAGCTTCTTTGACAAGTTCATCATCATCAAAACCTGTGATGAGAATAACAGGAATGCGACATCCCTGCTTGACAGCTTCCTTCAATAACTGAACCCCATCCCTGGCCCCTAATCGATAATCGAGCAGGCAGACATCATATTGCCCCGATTTCAGTTCACTCACTCCCCCGTCATAGGTGGCGATCCAATGTAGCTCAAATGGAGATTGACTGCTCTGGGTCAACAGTCCTCGAATGAGCAAAGGACTGTCCTCATCATCATCGATCAATAATACCCGCAGTGGATTATTCATTGTCGAAAGTGTCAGATTAGTTTTTTGAGTGAACACTCATAAGAATATGTCTACTACTGTTCTAACGAACAAAGGCTGATTCTTCAAGAAGAAAAATTAACATTCTAAAAA
>JAGQQT010000783.1 GCA_020426065.1 Planctomycetaceae bacterium
CTTTGATCGAATCCAGGTGACGTTACGGGCCGCATCGACAGAATCCAGTTGATCGAGTGCATCCAGAAACACATAGATTGGACGCTCCGCAGTCGCTCGTCTCAGTTGGGAATAAAACTCCTCAGTTAACTCATGCACCGTATTGGGAAGAGCTACAGGTATCTTTTTCTGACTGCCATCTGGCTGAGTTTCCAAGGTGTTAACCGGCAAATGAGTTCGCAATTCCCGACAGAGACTCATCATCAATCCGCGAAGTGATGATGACTCAGGATGAACACCGATGAAACGGGCCAGGCAAAGCGGACTCACATCATCCGCTGTTCTACCTCTTGGGAACGGATGTTGAGCAACGTAGGCCATCAGAGCTGTTTTACCGCTCCCAGAAGGCCCATAGACGACTAATGGACAATTTGTTGTCAATAGCAAATACTCACGGATACAGCTGACTTCATTGTCTCTTCCCAAGAAACAACCGACTGGTCCCCGCTCACGAGCAAACCGGTCGTACTCTCTCAGTTCAAGATCGAGCTCCTTGTGTGTGCCCCGTATAGAAGCAACGGTTGCATCTCGCGCCGACAGGTCGATTCCCCAATAGGCATTGATCTGCTTGATGATAATTCCACGCAGCCTTGTCCGAATGGCATCGCACATCGACTTGAGATGTCCCGTAGTCACCCCGCCAGTAAAATTGCCTTTTGAATCTTTTTCCCAAGTACAGGTGTCTGCAAGGATCGATTCAGGAGCGAGTTTTTTCTTCACTTGCAACTTCAACTGATCGAGGGCAGTGGTTGCATCTTGGTCAAGGGAATGATCTTTCCTCAGATCTACAAACCGCTGGATGTGCGATGGATCAGGCTCTCCACCCTTCCGATCGATCTCACGAAACCAGGCCACAACATGATCTTGTGCGTTTTCAATCTGAAGTGCACCATGCCAGATCTCTTGTTCAGTCGCCGAAGCTTGGAATCGGATACCTTTGGGATCCCCCTCATGCACAGGAAACCGCTGATCCAGAAGCGATGCAGGATAGGCCCGATTGACTATAGCCCACAGCGTCTCCTGCACGGCTAACCATGCCGGAGCATCATCATGTTTGCCATTGGTATGCCTTACTCGCTTGTAGTCCTTGCCATCAGGGCTGTCATTACGAGAACGGAGTACAAACTGCGTTGGCCTAGCATTGGAATCACGCAGATACCAATCACCAATGATATCCAGTTCGGCTTGTGTCTCAGCGTGAGTGAGAAGCTGGGTGTACTCATCGTGGGAGATCGTTTCCGGCAGCGGTCTCCAGCCATACTTGTTTCCCAATAGAATCAGGAAATTCGGTTCAGGCGAAGTTTCTTGGGCACGACGAAGTTCTTCCAGACAGATCTGCATCGCTCGGTGGTCGAGTCCCGCCTCGCTGGGAACTCCCCAACGCAAATCAATCGCTTGAAACGTGAATCCGCGTTGTTGACAGTACTTTTCCAGCTCCGGCCAGACGTCTCTGGCAAGTGCATTCCGCTCAGCAACTAAGTCACTGAAGGTTGAGCTGACGAAGACTCGAATTACTGGAAGATCTCGAACAGCTGGTGTTGATACTGAAGATGTCATGACAGTCAATCCAATCTGATCCACGAAGAATCTCTTGAAGGTATCCAGTCTACCAAACCCCTGAGGTGAGAGCAGTCTCATCGAGGATTCGAAGATCAACTGTTAACCACTCTAACCAGCATCCCAGAGACTTTGAGAGTCTCAACCAAATCGGGAGACAAATCACGTCCTGGGGCGAAGCAGGGGAGTGCGCGAGAAACTCTCTGGCCAAAGCAGGCCATGACGTAAGTTGTTGCAAAACCCCGCCATACAACGCGAAAACGCCGCACGATCTCTCGTCCGGCGTTCTGTTAACTCACG
>JAGQQT010000784.1 GCA_020426065.1 Planctomycetaceae bacterium
CCGCAAACCGGATGAACTGACAACCATCGTCAGCCAGCTGTTTCTGGGAGTTCGGCTCGAATGCGCCAAGTGCCATCAGCACCCCTTCGAAGTTTACAGCCAGGAGGACTTTTACAGCTTCGCGGCCTACTTCGCGAAAATCGGTCGCAAAGGGACGGGAATCTCCGCTCCAATTTCCGGCTCAGAAGAATTTGTGTTTGCCGGAACCAAAGGGGAAGTGCAGCATCCTCTCACGAAAGCCGTTCTGCAACCTCGCCCGTTATCAGGAGATGCACCTGATCTGTCCAGTTCTTCCGATCCGCGGGTTGACCTGGCCAACTGGATGACAGCACCAGAAAACGACTACTTCTGCCAGACGATGGCCAACCGGATCTGGAAGGATTTGATGGGCATTGGACTGGTCGAACCCGTTGACGATCTGCGCGCGACAAATCCAGCTTCCAATCCAGCTTTACTGGAACTGCTGGGTGAGAAGTTCGCCGCGAAAAACTTCGACATCAAGCAGCTCATTCGCATGATTGTACTTTCTCAGGCCTACAGCTTGAGTTCCGTTCCGGAGGGGGGAAATGAAATCGATACCCGTTACTTCTCCCGGCACTATCGGCAACGCCTGCGTGGTGAAGTCCTGTTGGATACAATTACACAAATAACAGGAGTACCTGAACAGTTTTCAGCCATGAGTCCGGAATCACGGGCCAAGGAACTGTGGACCCATCGCATTGATTCCCTGTTTCTGGATGCCTATGGTCGCCCTGATCCCAATCAGGATCCTCCCTGCGAGCGAATTGAAGAGCCGACCGTTGTGCAGACATTACACCTGATGAACTCACGCGATTTGTATCGCAAGATCACAAACGATACTGGTCGAGCGGCAGAACTGGCGAAAAGTGAATTGACCAGTGCTCAAATTGTGGAAGAGCTGTATTTATCCATTTACTCACGTTTCCCGACAGCTGAAGAACTCGCCGCCTGCGAACCCCTGCTGGCCGAATCAGAACAACGACGGGCAACCACTGAAGATCTCATGTGGGCTCTCATGAACACTCCCGAGTTTATTTTCAAAGATTAACAGGTTCAAAAACCAGCTGATCCAGCTGAGACCTGAACAGACGACAGATCAATCAACCAGCGAAGATTTACGAATACAAATCCCCGTCATTTCCACACGGTCCACAGGCAGGACCAACAGCAGGAATCGTGTCATGTCGAGTTATCGAAACTGTGAAGGAATGAAACGTCGGAACTGTCTGCAACTGGGGCTGGGAGCCTTGCTGGGAGCCGGGATGACGGATTTATTCCGACTGAGAGCCGAAGCCGCTCCTGCAGAGGGCAGTTCACTGCAGGCCCGCGCCAAAAGCTGTATTCTGATCTGGCTGGATGGTGGTCCAACCCACTACGAAACCTTCGACCCCAAACCGAACGCTCCCGCTGAAATCCGTGGTGATTTTTACCCGATTTCAACCAGCGTCCCTGGCTTGCAGTTCTCAGAACATCTGCCGCGTCTGGCTGGCATCGCTAACAAATTCGCGACCATACGCTCGATCTGCCATAACCAGGGAAATCATGGTGCGGGCAACCATTACATGATGACCGGAGCCCCCACACGGATTCCCGTCGGATGCGGAGCGTTTGTCAGTTTTCATCCAAGCATGGGATCCGTCACGGCAGCGGAACGGGGGCATCGCAACGGGTTGCCAGCTTACTTTTCGTTAGCAGGCATGACACGCTCGGGCGGACCAAACTTCCTCGGAGCCCAGTATGCCCCCTTTGTCGTTTCCGATAACCCGGACAGTGCCAGTTTCCGAGTGCGTGATGTCGCAGTCCCGGAAGGGCTTCAGCCGGAACGGTTCGACCATCGCCGGGATTTACGCTCCCTGGTAGATCGGCTTC
>JAGQQT010000785.1 GCA_020426065.1 Planctomycetaceae bacterium
GTAAGTTGAATAGGCCGCTTGTACCGCAGCCTTAAACGGCTGCGCCGCCCAGAATTCTTCCGGGCCACCCCTCAGGCATTTGATCTCCAACTCGATTTTGTGGATACCAATGCACGAATACTCACTCGTCCAATCTTTGTTGAAGCAGGTCTCCGAGATTGCGGCGGCAAATGGCGGAGGCGATGTGGAATGGGTGCGTCTGGAGGTGGGACAATTTGCGGGAGTTGAAATCGAACTTCTGCAAATCGCTTTTCAGGAACTGGCTCCAAAGGCGTTGGGCTTACCTGTAGAATTGCTGGTAATCCCGATTCCTCTGCAGGTAAAATGTAAAGACTGTGATGCCATTTCAGAAATGAATGACTTTCACTTCAGCTGCAAGGCGTGCGGAAGTGAACGAACCTGGATAATTTCCGGCGAAGAAATCAGACTCATCGATCTGGGCCTCACTGAGTCAAATCGCCGTACTCAGGAGTATTCAAAATGAGCCCCGTGGTTTCCGTCAACAGCGATCTCAGGCAGGAACTGAAGGATCGAGCGGCTCGATTCCGAGACCGGATGACCAGTCAGGGGACACTGGTGGTGAATCTGGTTTCTTCCCCCGGAGCCGGGAAAACCAGTTTGCTGCAACAATCGGCTAAAGAGCTTTCCTCAAATCATCGCCTGGCTGTGCTGGTCGGAGATCTGGCAACCAACCGGGATGCAGAACGTCTGGCACAAACGATGCCCGCCGAGCAGTTAACCACAGGAGGAGCGTGCCATCTGGAAATCCCGTTAGTCGAAGCGGGATTCGTACGACTTTCCGAGCAAACTCCGGACATCCTGTTTATCGAAAACGTGGGAAATCTGGTCTGTCCGGCTTCGCACGATCTGGGAGAACATTTACGGGTGGTCCTGCTCAGCACGACAGAAGGAGAGGACAAACCGGGCAAATATCCCAAGATGTACCGAACCAGCGATGCCCTGATCCTGACAAAAATGGACCTGCTCCCCTATGTCCCTTTCGATGTGGAATTTGCCATTGCCGATGCACATGCTGTTCAACCACAGTTGAAGATATTCCAAACCAGTGCAACGAAGGGAGAGGGAATCAGCCAGTGGTGTGAGTATCTCAGACAGTTGTGCCAGCAGCTCAAAAGTGGAAACCTCCCCTCCCATGTCCGCTAATCCGACCAGAAGTTCGGTCAATCCGAAAGCAACAGCGAGCATCATTGCCCGACGTGTTCTGTTGCGGGGGCAGGTGCAGGGAATTGGCATGCGGCCAGCGGTGGCTAAACTGGCCCTACGGCTGAAAGTATGGGGGTCGGTCTGCAATCGGAATTCAGGGCTGGAGATTGTCGTTGAAGGGAAACCGGATCAGGTTCATGGCTTTCTCAATCAGCTCTCTGCCGCTCTACCTGCTGCCGCTCAGATTACCAGTGCGGAAGTCAGCGGTTGTGTTCCTCGTGGACTGAATACGTTCGAAATTGTCAGGGAAACATCTCACGACGTTCTGGATGCAGTCGTTCCGCTGGACCGAGCAGTCTGTGGTCATTGCCTGCAGGAATACGCCGACGAAAACGATCCGCGTGGAGGGTATCCACACATCAGTTGCACGGAATGTGGTCCGCGATACTCAATTATTCAAGAAATGCCATTTGAACGGGATCAAACCAGCCTCGCCAAGTTTCCACTTTGTGAGGATTGCCAGAGGGATTATCAGGATTTCGAAAACCGGAGAGTTCATGCCCAGACCATCGGCTGTGCGAAATGTGGTCCATCGGTTTGGTATCAGCAGGGAAACGAGATTGTCGAGGACTACCGGCAGAGTCTGAATCGTGCCGTGGAACTGCTCCAAAAGGGAATGATTCTGGGCCTGTGTGGACTGGGTGGCTATCAGTTG
>JAGQQT010000786.1 GCA_020426065.1 Planctomycetaceae bacterium
TGATTGAAGCGGTCTCGATTGCCGTCCACGCCGTCAATCGCACACCACTCACACTTGGTGACTCCGCCGTGGTTGTCGGTGCGGGCATGATTGGGCTGCTGGTTGTCCAGGCTCTGAAAACGGCTGGTTGCGGAACGATCATTGCTGTGGATCTCGATGCGGAAAAGCTGGCCCTGTCCGCCAAACTCGGAGCAACGCATCAACTCAAAGCTGATGCCGTGGACGTCGTCGCCGAAGTCCAGAAACTGACCGGTGGCCGCGGCGCGAGTGTGGCGCTGGAAGTTGTCGGAGCTTCCGGCACAATCCAGACTGCCATTCATTCCGTCCGCAAAGGGGGACATGTCACTCTGGTGGGGAACCTCAGCCCCAAAGTGGAAATTCCTCTGCAGGCCGTTGTCTCCCGCGAGTTGACCCTGTATGGATCCTGTGCTTCACGCGGAGAGTATCCGGAATGTATCGCCCTGATGAACAGTGGAGCCATTCAGGTCGAACCACTGATTTCGCTCAAAGCCCCACTTGATCAGGGTCCGGAACTGTTCGCAAAACTGTATGCGGGAAATTCCGGCATGATGAAAGTTATTCTGCAGCCGAATCTCTGATCTGACCGATCTGCCACCAACACTTCGGATCGGATGAAGACTGATCTCCACCACAGGACAATCCCAGAGCGGGATTGTCCTGTTTGCTTGGATCCCCTATTGTTCTGCAGACTATCTGTTGCCCGATTTTTCATAATCAGTGCAGTCAGGTTTCTGGAGCTTTCAATACAGGGGAGTGCTGACCATGTCATCGTCCGAGATTGACCAGAATCTGGTTCCTGAAGAGCCAGCCACACAGCTTTATTTCCCACCTCAAAACGAACGCCAGTTGACCATCCGTGCCATTCTGGTCGGCTGCCTGGTAGGGAGCATTGTTTCCTGTACCAATATTTATATCGGCCTGAAAATCGGTTGGGCCTTCGGAGCCTCGATCATCTCTGCGGTGCTCGGGTTCTCCTTTTTTGCGGTCATCAACCGCAAGCTCACCGTGCTGGAGACGAATATCGCACAAACCGCAGGCTCCGCTGCCGGATACATGTCCTCCGCAGCCGGACTGCTGGCCCCCATCCCCGCCATGGCCATGCTCGGATTTGAGTACAGCTGGGAAGCGCTAATGGTGTGGGCAGTTTCCGTTGCCTTTCTGGGAGTCTTTTTTGCCGTTCCCCTGCGTCGGCAGATGGTCGACGTGGACCAGTTGCGATTTCCGACCGGAACAGCCACCGCCGAAACCATTCTGGCAATGTACAGTGACGCCGCTGAAGCAATCGCCAAAGCCCGAGCCCTGCTGATCTTCGGTGTATTGGCGGCCTTCTTCACGGTTTCCTACCACTTCAATCCTCAACTGGAAAAACCACCCATTGATGAGTGGTTACCTGCAATTCCATTCCTGGCCACCGCTGCTGCCTGGGGTTTCAGCGTCTACCTGGGGCCATCTCTGTTCGGAGCAGGCTTTCTGATTGGTCCACGGGTTGTGTTCTCACTGGTCCTGGGAGCCGTACTGGGCTGGGCCGTGCTGGGTCCCATTTCACAACAATCCGGTTGGGCTCCCGGAGCAATTATGTCCTACAAGGATGGTCCCCGCGGCTGGATCTTGTGGCCTGGTGTGGCCTTGATGGTGGCCGAGGCATTGGGAGCACTGGCGTTTTCCTGGAGGACATTCGTAAATGCCCTGACCATGCCGGTGGCCAAAAATCTGGAAGGCGTTGATACCGCTGATCCCAATGCGATTCCCAACTCCTGGTGGATTGGTGGCCTGATTGGCGGCTCGCTGTTTGCGGTTATTATGACTCAAACGGTCTTTGGTATTCCCTGGTATCTGGGACTGATCGCAATCGCCATCT
>JAGQQT010000787.1 GCA_020426065.1 Planctomycetaceae bacterium
CCGCAATCGCTTCCGGAAGCGTTTCGGGTAACGTGTGATGATCGGTAATGATCAGATCGAGTTTCAGTTCCCGGGCCACCCGGGCTTCTTCCACGCTGTAGATGCCGCAATCGACTGTGACAACGAGCCGGTTCGGATCTTCCTTGTGAAGTTCGCGGATGGCCTCGGAATTGAGACCATAGCCTTCCTCGAGCCGGCAGGGGATGTAATAGTCGACCTTCGCTCCGGCCCGCTGCAGGCAATGATAGAGGATGGCAGTTGAGGTCATGCCGTCGACGTCATAATCGCCGTAAATCGTGATCCGTCGTCCGGCCTGAACGGCTGCCACAATCGCCTTGCTGGCCGCTTCCACGCCCGGTACCAGTTCCGGGTCCTGCAGGGCAGTCAATTTCCCCGAGAGGAACGCCCGGGCGGCTTCGGCATCCTCCAGGCCTCGCGACATCAGCACCTGGGCCAGGAGCGTAGAACAGCGGATCTGTCGGGCCAGATGATCCACCCGCCCCTGATCATGTGTTGCAAATTGCCAGTCCCGCGGCATGTCGAACTCCCTGAAAACCAGTTTGATATACCGAATCGTACCCCATTCCGCCCCCCGATTTCAAATTGGGCTTACTTTCCCTGAAAACTCGCACCTGATTGACACAGACCTATCCATTTTGAACAATGCATCCAAGTTCAATGATCGGTATTTTCCCGCGTGCAGGGGCCGATTTGTCGCTCACATAGAAGAAAATGGTCTAAACCAGATGGCCTGCTGCCATCGTGATTTTCAGTGCAATTTAACGGGAGGTATCGTGCGTTTTTCTCACCTGCTCATGCTGGCAGCCCTGTGCTCCAGTGTATTCAGTGCCAGTTTTTCCCCCGCTGCAGAGGACGGTTTCGAGTCCCTGTTTAACGGGAAGGATCTGACCGGCTGGGATGGCAATCCAGAACTCTGGTCGGTTGAGGACGGTGTGATCACCGGGAAAACCAATGGACCGGATCATCTCCCCTACAACCAGTTTCTGATCTGGACGGGTGGAGAAGTTGCTGATTTCGAGTTGCGTCTCGAAATTCGGCTCGAAGGGGATAACAACTCGGGCGTGCAGTATCGCAGTGCCTTGAAACCAGAAGTCGGCAAATGGTCGGTCGGCGGTTATCAGGCCGACTGGCACCCGAATGCTCCCTACACCGGCATGCTGTACGATGAACGGGGCCGGGGAATCATTGCGACTCGTGGTCAGAAAGTAACCGTGACCGCGGACGGCAAGAAAGAAGTGGAAAATCTCGATGTCCCGACCGATCAGAAAGATCTGACGCAATGGCATGAAATGACGATCATTGCTCGCGGCAAAACTCTGATCCACAAAGTGGATGGCGATGTCACCGTCGAAATCATTGATGATCAGAAGGAAGAGCGGGAACTGAAAGGAATTCTGGCGTTCCAGGTTCACCGGGGACCTGCCATGAAAGTTCAGTTCCGCAACATCCGGCTGAAGAACCTGGCCCGCGGCAAAGCCAAGCCGAAAGATGAAACGGCGATGAAGCGGCCGGATCGAGCGGAGAATACTCCTGCTCCGGAAAAAACACCGGTCGCGACTCCCGTTGCGGACATGAAGATCGCCAAGGACTTCAATGTCGAACTGCTCTATTCAGTTCCCAACGATGTGGAAGGGAGCTGGGTTTCGATGTGCGTGGATCCGCAGGGACGGCTCATCGTTTGCGATCAGTATGGCGGTCTTTTTCGAGTGACTCTTCCTCCGGTCGGCCAGACTGAAGGGACGAAAATTGAAAAGATCAATGCCGATATCGGCGAAGCCCAGGGACTGTTCTGGGCGTTTGACTCGCTGTATGTCTCGGTGAATAAAGCCAAGAACTACGAAGGTGGTCTGTA
>JAGQQT010000788.1 GCA_020426065.1 Planctomycetaceae bacterium
TTGAGGATCCGGTGGAACGCCGGATGGAGGGGGTTAACCAGATTCAGGTTGATAACAAAATTGACTTCAACTTCGCGGAAGCTCTGCGCGGAGTCCTGCGTCAGGACCCGGACGTGATTATGGTCGGTGAAATCCGTGACCCGGAAACGGCACACATCGCGGTGCGGGCTGGTTTGACCGGGATTCGGGTGCTCAGCACCCTGCATGCGAATGAAACAACGGCCACGATCGACGTCTTTCGGGACTTCGGTATCCCACCCATGTTCATCGCAGACAGCGTGAACTGTGTCATCTCCCAACGACTGGTTCGTCGAGTCTGCCAGGACTCAAACGAAACCTATCATCCTGATGCTGCCGCCTGTCAGTTCCTGGGAATCGACCCGGACAAGGCAGAAACAGTCACAAATTGAAGCGGGGCATTCCTGCGGACTGTAATTTCCACACTGGCTACATGGGACGTGTTGGTGTATTTGAAGTGCTCCCCGTCGACAGCGTCATGCGGGAAGCCATCATGCGAAACAAGTCCAGCAAAGAGCTGAACCACATTGCCACCGAACGGGGCATGATGAGCCTGGAAGCAGCAGCCAAGCACAAAGTCATGCAGGGACTGACGACAATCGAAGAACTGCACCGCGTGCTGGTCTTCGCTGGCTGATTAGAACTAACAGATTCCTTCAGGCAGTTTGCGCTGCCTGAAGGATGAATTTCCCGTCAGGTATGTGATCCTGTAAACGGAGCACTGCCACCAGAAGATGCAGTGGGCGGATTCATCCTTCAGCATGTCCGTTCCAGCGTCCTGCTATTCTGGAATGCAGCCAGCCAAAAGCTAAGCCAACCGCTGAAAGATGTGGTGAAAAAACTTTCCGGGCCAGTGGAGACTTTCGTCTCCTGCATCCGTGCAAGGGGCCCTTCCTGGGTTATCGGTGAACTCGATGGCCTTGTGAGTAATCCGTCCTGTGACCGACCCGGAAAGTGTGTCTCCTGATTCTAAAATGATTCCTTGTTTCTCTCAGGCGGCAACCTGGTCTGCCTTATGAAGACAGCTCGGAAAACAGGGGATTGAACTGGGGCATTTCCTGCTTGAGCGTTTCGAGCCACTGCGTTGGATTCCAGACCTCAACACAAACGACGGCTCCAATCAGGACAACGTCCTGGCCAGCAGCCACTCCCAGGAATTCGCGCGTGTGTTCGGGTAACAGAACCCGTGAGCGATTGGCGAGCTTGACGGTTGTCTGACGTGTCGACAGCAGACGCCCCCAGCGCTGGATCTCGCTCCATCTCCCCTCCATGCGTCCCGCCTGGATTTTCTGCTCGATGATGGCAATCCCCTGATCGAGGTGCGTTTGCCAGCGGGAAGCAGACCATAAACTGAGACATCCGTATCTCTCTTTCACGACGATCGTATCCCCGGCTTCATCGCTGACCGCCTCAGCAAATTCGGGCGGCAGGGTCAGCCGGTAACGTTCATCAATGGTTCTGCGAAACTCCCCGGTGATCATCTCATTACAACTTTCACCGCAGAACTCACAGCCATCTTTCCGATTTTGAGTTATTCAGGATGCGAGTAACCCCGCATCACTGAAATCATACTAATGGGCCGATATCCCACTTTCAACGCCATAATATCACATTTTTGGGCAGATTTCCCACTTCAAAAAACCATGTCATTTTTCACTTGAAATTCTTTCGGGAAAATGTTCGTCTCCAGATATCCATCAACGGACATTTCACCCGTTTCAATCCATTGCCTTCAAACGATTTACCAGTGGCAAATTCAGGATATTCACAACCTGGGCTTTCAGGAAACATGCAGAATGATGAAGAATCCCATGCGTTTCATCTGGAGTTGTCTCGTTGCTCAATCTGCTC
>JAGQQT010000789.1 GCA_020426065.1 Planctomycetaceae bacterium
TAGGTTCCCGCACTGTGCCAGGCCATGCGGATAAAGAGCGGTCCGTAATGGCCGTAATCGGCTGGCCACCAGTCCTGGGAGGTTGTCATCAGCTGGTTGATGTCCTGTTTAACCTCATCAAGGTTGAGCTTGCTGAACTCGGTGGCGTAATCAAAATCAGCTCCCAGTGGATTACTGAGCGGGGAGTTCTGATGCAGGATTCTCAGGTTCAGCTGATTGGGCCACCAGTCGCTGTTGGACATGGCTCCGGCAGCGGTGTGTCGAGCGGAAGCATCCCGCATTCCACTCAAAACCGGACAGCTGGATTCAGCGGAGGGGGCTTTCATGACTGGTGTTCCCGCTGGTGTTGGTGTCGAAGATGAACCCTGGCCCCATGCCGAAGAGATCGAACAGGCGACCATGAGTAAGGGGATGGAAGTTTTTCTGACCATGATGACTCCTTGTGTAAGTTGAATGGGAATGGTCTGCCTAGATCTTGAGACATGCTGGATTATTACCGATAGATGCGATACTTCTAATGCATTCTCATGATACCACTTATGCATGAAATGCATATCAGATACTGGAATCACTGCCATGGAAATCGATCAGCTGCGTTACTTTCTCTGTGTTGCTGAGCAGGGGAATTTCACCCGTGCTGCAGAGGAACTGGGGATCTCGCAACCCGCAATGAGTCGTTCCATTCAGAAGCTGGAAGAAGAATTGGGGCAGCCGGTTCTGGAGCGAAAATCCCGCACGGTTTCGTTGACGGAAGCGGGAGTTTTGCTGCAGTCCCGGGCGCAGCAGGTTCTGGCGATTCTGGAAGATACGAAGGCAGAAATCATCGATGATGGCAAGAGTGGCCGAATTCGGCTGGGGGCCATTCCCACCATTGCTCCCTATTTCCTCCCGCACATCCTGCAGAACTTTTCGCAGGAGTTTCCGGAAGCAACAGTCCTTGTTCAGGAAAACACCACCGATGCACTGATCAAAAGCTGCTCCCAGGGAGAAATTGATCTGGCCATCCTGGCCCTGCCCATCCCGGCCCGGTACCTGGAATATGAAGAGTTGTTCGAGGAGGAGTTGCTGCTCGTGCTTCCGCCTGAGCATCCTCTCGTGGCAAAAGAACAGGTGAAGCTCAGCGATGTTGAGCCGTATCCCTTCGTGCTGCTGGGAGAGGCGCACTGCCTGACAGACAGTATCGTTTCTTTTTGCCGACAGAAATCATTTCAGCCGGTCGCGGTTGAGCGAACCAGTCAACTGGCGATGGTCCAGGAACTGGTTTCGCTCTCCCACGGAGTTTCGATGATTCCTGCCATGGCCCGTGAGGTCGATCAGAGTGACCGTCGGGTCTATCGGTCCTTGTCAGGAAAAAAACCGACTCGCAAGGTTGCTGTTGTCTGGAACCCTTATCGTTATCAGAGCCGGCTCCTGAAAGCATTTCGCAAGCATCTGCAGAGGGAGACTCAGAGCCGCTAAGTCGCTCTCAAACAGAAACAGGCTCCACGTCAGTTACGTGGAGCCTGTCAGTTGGTTACTCACCCTGATAAAAGGCTAGTCATGTCATACTCAAGTGTTATCAGGCAGCGGCCGAATCCTCGACTGAACGAACGACCTGCTCACCCCGAACCATTTCCGGTGTGATGACATAAGTTTTGCCATTCCCCTGATCCGGAAGTTCGAACAGCAGGTCAAAGATGACCCCTTCCAGAACAGAACGCAGGCTTCGTGCACCGGTTTCCCGTTGAGCTGCCACCCGGGCAATTTCTCTCAGGGCATCTTCGGTGAAGTCCAGCTTTGCGTTTTCCATGGCAAACAGCTGCTGGTACTGGCGGACGATCGAGTTTTTGGGTTCGACCAGAATTTTGACCAGGTCCTTTTCACCCAGAG
>JAGQQT010000078.1 GCA_020426065.1 Planctomycetaceae bacterium
GCACACGGGTCTTCGTTATTGAATCAGTTGAGGCGTACCATCACGCCAGTTTGATATCGTCCAGGATGGCGGCGTTGTAGCCGTCGATCGGTTTCTGTTCAGGATGAAAAGGATTCGAGGCTTCCGGTCCTTCGGCAATGGCAATCACAGTGCCGTTGCCCGCTCCCAGTTCATCGTAAATAACAAGTTCTTCCTCATAGCGATCCGTCTTGTTCGTCAGATGATCCATCGTGTAAGGCGTGACAATTCTCCAGGATGCTCCCTTCAGGGAAGGGTGCGATTGGGACAGAGTCACTTTGCCGATAATCTTGCCGATTCGCATGATGTCTCCTTCAGTGGACCTGTCCAATTTGCCGGAAAATCTGCAGATAGTCCGTCACACTCATTCCGTCGCTCTTCAGGCAGATGACGTTGGCATCGATTTCCCGCATCCCTTCGAGATCCGCCAGAGCCCGAACGGCAACCGCTCTGACTCCCGCTGCCCGATTGGCTTTGAAACAGGCCGTTGCCACGCGATCTGTGCAGAGCACAAACCGTGTTTCCGGAACCCGGGCCAACTCCTGTTGAACCGTTTTCGCTGCTTCCAGTGTGCAGCTCCCCAGTGAGGTCACCCATTTTCCGGGTGAAGTCTGCATGACTGTTTTCAATCCCGTTTCGAGGGCGGAACTCTTCTGGACAATTAACACATGCCAGTTCGGCAGTGAACTCTGTCCGGCTTTCACGGCGGTCTGTTTTGTCTCGTTTTTATCGAGGACCACCCGATGCTGCCGCAGATAGTCTCGAGCGGAAGGTGTGATCACGCTTTTGGCGGGAATCCCAACCGTCACATTGTTCAATCGATGCCGTTCCAGAACTTCTGCGGTGATGACTCGCTCTTCAAGCCTCAACCGTTCCGGTTTGGTACTTGCCGCTGGACTGGGCGGAGCCGACGAACTGCCAGCAGCAGGCTGAAGGCGATTCAGCACCTGCCGGACAATTTCATTGATGTCGATCTCGCTCAGGTCCATGAAACTCAGTCTTCGTCTTTGATGCCGACCACTGCATAGCGGACCGGCGTCGCATCGTTATTCATAATGTCTCGAACGGCTGACCCGTCTGTGGTCAGCATCACGATATCTCCCACGCGGGATCCCAGATTGTCGATGGCAATCATCGGATAACCATCCGGTGTTCCATCCGCCAGTAACGGCTGCACAATCAGCAACTTCCACCCCCGCAGGGCAGGGGTTTTGACGGTTGCTGTGGCAGTGCCATGGACCTGGGCCAGTTGCATGAAATCAATCCGTTCGAAGATCAGATAATTCGCAGATCATCCACCATCACGCAGCGACGTTGCCGGGTGAAGGTCATTGGGTTTGTCACGCCTTCGCCAGTTGGTGTGGCGATACTGAAGGACAGGTAACCCTCTCCTCCCAGACCCAGACCAGCTGGTGAAGGACCATTCTTGATGAACAGAGTCGTATCCATCCGACGCCCCATCGTGGACATCGTGCGGACATTTCTGGAATGAATCAGGCTGGTGTGCTTGAAGCCGTGTTCGTACTTCTCGCACAGATCGATCCCATGTTCGGCATTCCGGCAACGAATGATGGGAACGAAGGGCATCATCTGTTCTTCAGGAACAAACGGGTTATGCTCATCGGTTTCGCCGTACAGCAGCGGAGTCGATTCCGGCAGTGAGAGACCGACCTGTTTCGCCAGAACGGAAGCGTGCTGACCAACCAGATCCCGTTTCAGGTGCCAGTGGTCATCTTTGTTTTCGGGTGGGCTGAAGGCCGCCTTCGTCAACTGATCAATCTGGCCAGCGTTCAGTCGTTTCGCACCGGCACGATCCATCGCTGCCATGAAGGCATCGAAGACCGACTCAACCACGAAGACTTCTTTTTCACCGATACACAGCAGGTTGTTGTCGTAACCACCTCCGGCAATGATGGATCGAGCGGCGTTGTCCAGATCGGCCGTTTCGTCAACCAGCACGGGAGGATTTCCCGGACCAGCGACAATCGCCTTCTTCCGGCTGGCCATGGCAGCCCGTGCGACACCGGGACCACCGGTCACGCACAGAACTTTCACATCGCGATGGCCGAAGATCACGTCGGCTGATTCCAGAGTCGGTTCTGCAACAATGGTGACCACATTCTGCAGGCCGGTTGCTGCATAAATCGCCCGGTTGAAACGACGGACACCTTCGCAGGCAATCTTCTTGCCGCTCGGGTGCGGGTTCACAACCAGGGAGTTTCCGGCTGCCACCATGTTGATCACGTTTCCGGCCAGTGTGGGCAGAGAGTGTGTGACCGGAGTGATCGCTCCAATGACACCAAACGGTGCATACTCCACAACGGTCAGGCCGTGATCACCACTCATCGCATCAGAACGGAGCCACTCGGTGCCGGGAACCTTTTTGATGATCTGCAGTTTTTCAATCTTGTGTTCCAGGCGGCCAACCTTTGTTTCCAGGAACTCGGCCTTGCCCAGTTCTTCAGCCTGGTCAAAACAGATCCGTTTGACGATCTCGACAATCTTGGCTCGATCTTCAACCGTACCCTTTCGCAATGCTGCATAACCTTCATTGGCGGCTGCAATGGCCTGCTCGGGATCCTGAAACACTCCCCAGTCTCCATCCTGACGCTCTCTGGATGGCACCAGGGAACCATTCCGCTTCTGCAACTGGGAGAGCACTTCCTCAACGACGGTCCGAATGGTGGCTTCTGTGCTTTGCATCTTCAATTATCCTCAAAGGTCAGATTCACTGTGCCTGTAGTTTGTATTCATCAGTCCTGCGGATTCTCGAAGGAATCCAGTTCCATCCGGTTCCGAACCCAGTTGTCGATCCGTCCTGGTGTGGGAAACTGCAGGATCATGTTCACCAGCAGTGCCGCCGCCACGGGCAGCGAAAACTGATGATCAAGAACCAGATTCATAAAGATGGCTCCTTCCAGCATCGCAAACCTGATAATCATCTGCGTCTGAAAGAGGGCCAGATAATTCTGTTCGGTCAGTTGACGTCCACCCGATTTCATCTGCCTGGCAGCATTACTCACAATGATGGGCGGAATCACGAACGAGAGCACAGCCATCAAAGCTGCCGCTCCAACTCCAATTCCCGTCAGAACAGGATCCGGATTCGGATTCCTGAACTTTCCCTGAGCAGCCATGACTGCTCCAAAAATCAGAACTCCCATCATCAGGCTGCCTGCAATCATCATGCAGACCTGCTTTGACGGTTGTTGCTGTTGCGACATCACTCCTCCTCGTTTTTGTCGTAGATCAACGCATCCAGTACGGTGACTTTGTCAACAATCCCAATCACGGCCGCATCTATCGGCAGTTTCTTGGTCTGTTCGGTGAACCGTGCACTCGATCCCTGCACGCACAGCACCACTTCTCCCACTCCAGCTCCCACCGTATCGACCACCACAAAGGTGCGACCGGTCAGCTTGAGTGAATCGTGCTTTTTCTCATCCACACGCAACGGCTCAACGATGAACAGTTTCTGTCCAACCATCGAGTCGACTTTGTGCGACGAGACAATACTGCCGGTGATCTTTCCGATGAACATGACTCACTCTTCCAAAACGGATTTCCATCATCTTATGACTGAGCCGCAATCAGACCTGCCGTCTGTCGGGCGACAACCAGTTCTTCATTCGTGGGGACGACCCACACCTGAATCCGGCTCGCTGAACTTGACAGCAGAAACTCTCCCTTTCCCGTCTGATTCTTTTCCTGATCCAGTTCCAATCCCGCCCAGGCAAAGCCCTGGCAGACCTGTTCCCGGATCAACCGGCTCTTCTCGCCGATGCCTCCTGTAAACACGATCGCTTCCGTTCCCGCCAGCACAGCCATGTAAGCACCAATGTAGTGCCGAATGTTGGCCACAAAGACATTCAACGCCCGTTGAGCTCCTTCGTGTCCTTTGGCTGCTGCCTCTTCCAGATCGCGACAATCTCCGCTCAAGCCACCACTCAGTCCCAGCAGTCCGCCGGTACTGCTCAGTTCCGCGAGCAGTGTTTCCAGACTCTTGCCCGTTCTTCGCATCAGCAGAGGCAGGGCAAACGCGTCGAAATCTCCGACCCGATTGTTCTGCGGCAACCCGGTTTGAGGGGTCATCCCCATCGTTGTTGCCCGAGATTCGCCACCCTGTTGAGCACAGATCGAACTGGAGCCTCCCAGATGGCAGGAAATCAGTTTCAGATCCTGCCGACCGGTCAGTTCCGCCGTCCGCTGGCCAATAAATCGATGGCTGGCTCCATGGAATCCCCATCGCTGAATGGCATGTTCCGCCTTCCAGGAATAAGGAACCGCATACAGCCGATTCGCTTCTGGAATCGTTTCGTGAAATCCCGTTTCCAGGGCCGCCACCAGGGGCATTCCGGGAAACGCACTTCGTAACTCCCGCATCGCTTTCACATAGGGTGGATTGTGAGCTGGTGCCACGTCCGACAGTTCATCCATCGCTGCCAGAAGTTCGTCATTCACCAGCCGCACGCCACTCAGATGTCCGGCAAACACCGCCTTGAAACCAATCGCCTGCACATCTTCCACACGAGCCAGACACCCCGTTTCCGGATGAGTCAACTGCTCCAGGCAGATTTGCACGGCGGTCGCATGATCGGGAACAACCTGCTGGCGTTCTGCGGTATGCGAGCCGATCTCAACCTGACAGCGGCTTTCCGCACCAGCCTGTCCAATCCGGTCAATTCCGCCCCGCGCAAGTTGCGTTTCGGATTCCATATCGAACAGTCGGTACTTGAAACTCGTCGAGCCGAGATTTGCAACCAGTACTTTCATGGCGTGTCTTTCTTCCTTGAACCAGGGGAGAGGGAGAGGATCATTCCGGTCTGGCTTCGTTAATGATTGGGAACGAATCCACTTCATCAACGAGTCCTGCCGACTGCCATCACCAGGCACACCGGCATTCCCGGACGGATCCCTTACTTCACGAAATATTCCATCAAGTCACCTTGCGGACGGGGAATGACGTGTGCGGAAACCAGTTCACCAACGCGTGAAGCGGCCTCTGCTCCGGCATCGACGGCAGCTCGAACCGAGCCCACATCTCCGCGAATCACAGTAGTAACGAACGCGCCGCCGATCTGAATCTGATCAACCAGCGAGACATTTGCGGACTTCAGCATCGCATCAGAAGCTTCGATCTGAGCGATCAGGCCTTTGGTTTCAACCAACCCAATTGCATCACCATTCATAATGGTCTGACTCCAGGTAAATAACATCTGTTCCATGACAGACTCGGCATTTCACAACAGGGGAAAGCCGAGAAAAATTACATTGTTCAACGTTTGGCGGCTGTCAGGATTTCCCTGAACCTGCCGCCCCTTCCACTTAGCCTTTGGCAGCTGGTGTTTTCTTGGGTGTTGGCAGAACTGCAGCCAGTTCTTCGTGTGGGCGAGGAATCACCTGCACGCTGACGACATCGCCAATTTTGCTGGCAGCAGCAGCACCGGCATCCACAGCAGCTTTAACAGCAGCCACGTCGCCAACAACGAAGGCTGTTACCAGACCGCTACCAACTTTGTCCCAGCCGATCATCTGCACGTTGGCAGCTTTCAGCATGGCATCAGCTGCTTCGATCAGACAGACGAGACCTTTGGTCTCAATCATTCCCAGAGCTTCCATAACTTTCGCCATTTCTCGTTCTCTCCACAAAAAGTGACCTGCTCTTGCGAGCAACAACTAAAAATTCAACAGACAACGACCCTCGTGACTGGATCTCAGCCACTCAGAACCGTTCTCAGTGTTTGCACTTGCATGGTTCAATCTTGAGCAGTTCCACCTTCGTGGCCGACTCCAGATTGATACAGTTTCCTTCATCCGTATCCAGATGGATTTCCAGCTTGATTCCTTTCCCCGCCCGCACCGCCACATCTTCCAGAATGGTGGTACAACCGGGGGATTCCACTCGCAGCTGCATCATGTCCTTGTCTTTGACGCCGTAGAATTCCAGATCCTGCGGCCCCATGTGAACGTGACGCATGGCCCGGATCACACCTTCTTTCAATTCGACGATGCCGTGTGGCCCCATCAGAATGCAGCCCGGTGTTCCAGCGATATCACCACTGATGCGGACCGGCAGATCGATTCCCAGGGAAATGCCATCGGTGAAGGCCAGCTCAACCTGTGAATCTGGTCGGCAGGGACCCAGTACACGCACGTTATTGATCACCCGGCGACGTGGGCCGATGACCGAGACTGTTTCTTCAGCAGCGTAGTAGCCGTCCTGATAGAGATCTTTCATGATCGTGAGGGTGCGGCCTGGCCCAAACAGCATTTCGACATGCTCATCAGTCAGGTGCACGTGTCGAGCGGAGATGTTGACAACCAGTGGATTCGGTTTGGCCGTTTCCACTTCAGGAACACTCCGGTTTGCTCCCAGAACCTGACGGACAATCTGTTCGATGTCGCTGCGCTGAAATTCCGTGACTGCACTCATGTTGGATTTTGCCTCAGGTTGCAATTGTCTTTGTTCGTATTCATTCAGATTGGAAGGTCAGGCGATGTAGTGAACCTGAACATCCATCTGTTCCAGAAACTGTCGCCAACGCGGTTCCAGACCATCGTCAACAAACAGACTGTCCGGACGGTTTAAGTCGCACATTTTGACCAGGGCATTCCGTCCGAATTTGCCGTGGTCCGCTGCGATAATGACTTCCTCGGCGGTTTCCAGCATCTGCTGCTCGGCCTCAACCAGGAGCGAGTTGCTGTTAAACATGCCTTCTTCCGTAATTCCTCCGACACTCATGATCAGCCTCTGTACCCGGATCCGCTTCAACGCTTCCACCGCAATCGGCCCGAGTGCCACTCCCGTCTTGGGATAGAGGTATCCTCCAATCATGATCAGTTCGATGGAGGGGGAGTTGATCAGCAGTTGTGCGATTGGCAGGGAATTAGTCACCACCTGAAGTGGCATTCCCATCAGATTTCGTGCGACTTCCAGTGTGGTGGTCCCACCATCGAGTAACACGGACTCTCCCGGTTGCACGATATTCGCGACAGCCCGGGCAATCTTCTGCTTTTCTGTAAGTCCCCTGAAACTCCTGTCTTCAAACGTCACCAGGGATTCGCCCGTGTAGGCAATGCCGCCACGAGTCCGCCGAACCTGTCCAAAACTGTCAAGAAGTTCCAGATCCCGTCGAATGGTGGATTCGCTGGCTTCTGTTGCTTCCATCAGATCCTGGAGCGAGGCATATCCTTTTTTCTCGGCTACATCGAGTATTATTTGACGGCGATGATCGGCTAACACGGTCGAGATCCTTCATGATCGGTCATGGAATCCCAAAGTATGCAATCATTATCTGTCAAAATCAATCATATCCACCCATGGTAATGAAAAAGAATAGGAACTTTTTCATGTTTAGGAAGAATAGCACAATTGCGAGTGGATGCGCAATTCCCGCTGACTTTCATGCGGTTTCTGCAGAGTTTTCACAGGTCAAAGCAACACTCTGCCAACTGTAGGCAACAGTCCGTCCCCAGGATTTTTATTCAAGATTCCCCGCTGGGGATCTACGACGGAGGACTAGAAACAAGCCTCCGGTGTGGTCATCCAGCAGTTCCCACTGCTCAGGAGCTTCCTGAAGTTCGCGAATCTGTTCTGGGTGTTTGATTTCGCTGTAAGGATGAGCGGTGTCGATCACAATAAAATCGGTATCCTCAGGAACATTCGTCGTTCCCCCACTTACGCGCCGGGCGTAATTGGAGTAATCGTAAGAACGTTCAAAATGCGTAAAACGAGGATGAACGAAATCTGTGGATGCCACCCGTGAATCCTGGGGAATGAGCGGGAGGATCTCGGGGAACGCCGTGGCCCGTTCATCAGGAAAATAGAGTCGTCCGGCATACCAGCGCGATCCCTGATCCCAGAACGCCATTCCCAGTGGTGAGAGAGAAAACCACAATTGAGTTGCCACACAGCAGCAAAAGACAGCTCGACTCCAGTTCCGGGGCGAGAGTTCTGGAACTGCTGGATTCTGCTCCGAAGCATCAGCACTTCTGCTGCGGGGACTGAGCCCCGTCGCCGCACACCAGAAAACGAGTGGAATCAGGGGAGCATGAAAATGATGCCGGGGATCCTGAGCCAGTTCATTCAGGCAGAGCAGCACCAGCATCGGGAATGTACTGATCAGTCTGAGTGGCGAGCGGAGTGGGAGAAAAGCCAGCGGAAGAAAGATCGCCAGCAGATAAGCCAGCGTCTGAACTGTTGCCAGGGCACCAATCACTCGACCTGGATCCGTCAGCATGGTCCAGACCACTTCACTGGCCGATCCACCAAATCTCGAGAAATATCCGGCGTAATGAACCTCCACTCCGCTCCGAAACCAGCGGATCAGGCGTATCGCCAGAAACAGATAGGCAGGGCCGATTATCACAGCAGCCAGTCCAAACTTCATCAGTGCCTTACTACGAACAATGTCCGTTGATTTCCAGGCCAGAAGCAGCAGGGCCAATCCGATCGAAAAAATGACGATCGCGTAATCTTCCTTGCAGGTCAGTGAAAGACCGAGCAGGATGGCGGCATTCCGGTATCGTCCCGTTTCCAGCTGTTGTAACGCCCACAACACCAGTGGAATTCCAAAGGCAATAGGACGAAATGTCTTCAGGTCAATCGCGATATCCAGAAACTGCATCGGAAAGTAGCACAGGTAAGCGCCTGCCAGCCAGAGTGCTGCTTTCTTGTCTCCACAGGAACGCAGAGTCATCAGATAGACCGGAATGGCTCCAGAGGCGAGGGCCAGGGATTCCGCCAGCTCCAGCAACAGGTGAGAGGGCCAGAATACATAAACCGGTAACAGAAACAGATGCACGAACTGAATGTGCTCTCCCCAGAACAGGCCCTGATCAAGATAACTCCGAAAACCTTTCCCATGCATCACATTCCATAAGTGCTCCTCATACATGGAAGAATCGCCGTGGGGAATCTGCAGGTTAAACCATAATCCCCAGTTCATCGCGACAAACACCACCACATAGCAGAGCATCATGCCGGTCAAAACCGGATGGGAGAGAATTGCCTGTGACCCGCGCTGAGGAAGCGAGCGGAAACCCTGGAGGGAAGCGGTTCTCTCAGTACTCTGGTTGTCTGGAATGATTTCAGCACGATCCTGCGATCTTCTTCTATGACCGGTCAACTCATAGAGCACTCCGGCAATCGAGCCCGAAACAACAAAGATGAGTACGACCTGCAAGATTTCGGTTAATCCAGTCATGATGGCCCCGGCTGCAACCAGCCAGAGCAATCCCCAGATACCCGGTAAACTGATCCACATCAATGACTTACGGAAAGCTTGAGGGGCGGCCTTGGCAAACGGAATCGCCAGTGCCAGCAGAGTCAACACGGCGGAAATTGCCAGGCAGGCTGTCAGCGAGACAAACATCTCCACTCCCCCGTTCTCGAGAGGTTGAGCCGTACCGGCCAGCAGATTCAACGCCAGCCAACCCGAAAGTCCCGGGCTGAAAAAGGACTGAATCAGACTGGGCGTTTCCGCAATCAGCTGCAGCGCATTACCCAGCAGCAGGATCACCAGGACAACGGCAATCCCATCCAGGACCGTGAGATTCGAATCGACTTCTTTCTTCGACTCTCTGGATTCGCTATCATTCATGGATCTGGATGTGCGTTCTTTCTGAACGTTTGGATTCCGGAGATGAGAACAGCAGCAACAATCAAGACGGAAGCAGAAACTGAAATTCGGATTCAGGAATGTTTCCGCAAAGATTATAAGTTAACCGCCGAATTCCGGCAGCTGGCAAGTGTGTGGGTTCAAAGGATTATCTGTGTCCTCTTCACCATCATCGAAAGACTGCAACTGCCTGGGAGTTGGTTCGGCGATTGTCAGCACTGCTCACGCATTTCGTCAAGCCCTTGAATGCGAACTCTCCCGCCGGGGAGTGACTTTCCGTCAATGGGAAGTGCTGACCTACCTCCTCAGCGATGGAGAACAGCCCCAGTCGGATCTGTCCGAGAAGATGGGACTCGAAGCGCAAACGATGGCTGGAATCATCGCCCGCATGGAACGGGATGGCTGGCTGACCAGAAAAAACTGTTGTGAGGATCGTCGTCGCAAACTGATCCGTATCACACAAAAAGCCAAAACCATCTGGGATGAACTGAATGCCTGCTGTGAAGCCGTTCGGCAGCAGGCCGCCGCTGGACTCAGTTCTGCTCAACTCGTCATGCTGGAACAACTGTGTCAAATCATCCGTGACAACCTTTGTGGACCTTGCCATGAGCAGTCAGCAACTTCCAGCAAATACGATCTTGCCTCGGAATCCACAACAGATACAAAAGAGTATGACATCAGCCTGGAGGATACGGCCGTTGACTTCGGAGATTCCACAACCATCATCCCGCCGAAGCGGCGAGATTGAAATACGGCTGATTCTGACCCTGGTGGCATGTGTCAGCCTGCTGACTTTCTGTAATTCTGTCTGCCTGGCTCAAGGGCTGGCACCGCTGGGCCGTCTGGAATCCAAGACGGGGAATATCACCTCGGCGGCTTTTCTGTCCGATGGAAAAACCGTGCTGGCCGGAAGCTATCAGGAAGTCCTTGTTGCACCGCTCGATGATCTCAGCCAACACAAAAGCTGGACCGGCTTCAAAGGCTACGTCAGCCAGCTGGCCATCTCACCCGATGGAAATTTGTGTGCCTGTGGGCAATATCAGAAAATCACACTGGTCTCGGTGGTCGATGGTTCCATTCAGGAACAACTCGCTCATCATCGCGGACAGATCACGGGCTTGAAGTTTCTCGATCAGGATCATCTCGTCTCGGTGGCTGATGACGGAACCGTCGCCCGCTGGACCCGAGACGCAGATTCAAACACCTGGAAAGTCACCGAGAAGAAAACATTTGATGATCCGGTCAATGGGCTGACAGTGGATTTAACCGGCAAAAATCTGCTGGTGGCAATCGGGGACGAAACCCGTGTCACTCGTCCCGGGAAAACGGTTTGCCTCAATCTTGAAACGCTGGAGGAAAAATGGGAAACCGAACTGCACCGCTCCGCCACAACCTGCCTGGCAGTGACATCTGACGGCAAATCTGTTCTCTCGGGATCATTCGATGAAACGATCATTCGTTCCTCTCTGGCAACCGGTGAAGCGGAAAATATCTTTCGGGGGCATGTGCGGACGGTGAACTGCATGGTGGTTCATCCCAGTCTGCCCTATGTGGTTTCGGGCAGCGGTGGCCGCAACAAAGGGAAGAATGAACTGCTGGTCTGGAATCTGGAAACGGGTGCCATTCCTGTCCGGCTCGAATCACACCAGGGAAAAATCACCTGCGTGGCCCTGACTGCGGATGGGAAAACCCTCGCGAGCGGCGGAGCCGACAAGGTCCTGCTGATTTATAATCTGGAACAGTTTTTGTCCTCCCTGAAGCCAGTCGAATAACGCCTTGACCTCCTCAAGGCTGGAACTCAGTTCTGTGACGGGCACAGAGCAGACAAAAATATCGCTTTCGAATTTCGCACACTTGGACACAGCTGCACCGGAGACTATTCTGGAAAGGATCCGTCTAACCCAACGTTCTGTTTCCAGCTATTTCCGGAAGTTTTGAGTTC
>JAGQQT010000790.1 GCA_020426065.1 Planctomycetaceae bacterium
CGCAATCCTTCCTGGCAATCGATGCTGTCCTGATCATCTACCGCAACATCTGCGATGGCATGGTCGTCTATCCGAAAGTGATCGAACGCAATCTGCAGGCGGAACTGCCCTTCATGGCCACCGAAGAATTCCTGATGGCTGGAGTGGATGCCGGTGGAGATCGTCAGGATCTGCATGAACGGATTCGCGTTCACAGCCAGGATGCCTCACGAGTGGTAAAAGAACAGGGCCTGTCCAACGATCTGATCGAGCGGCTCACGGGCGACCCGGCTTTCCAGAATGTCGATCTGCAATCGGCACTGGATGCCCGCAAATACATCGGACGAGCCCCCGAACAGGTAGACGAATTCCTCACCAACCTGGTCGAACCGATCCGAAAAAACTACGCCGCCGCCCTCAAACGGCGAGCGGAAGACCTCAACGTTTGAGAGGAAGAGATTCCGTTGGATCATGTTTACGTTTGGCTGGCAAGGGCCACAGGCTGTTCTGAATTACAGTCAATGGTTTACATGCACACATGACTTCAAATATTGAGTGGACAATAACAGACGGATGAATACTTATGTCTGTGTATTTTGCTCATGGAGAAGCAGGTGCATTTCTGGATGACTTGATTGGCGCGGCAGACGCAATGAATCATGCCATCCCAACAGTCGAAGAACTTTCTCGGTCGCTAACAAGACTTGCCACATGCGGGATATTGAGCGAAACCAACAATCGATTTCGGATTGCTGAAGAATACTTGCCAAAGATAGGTGTAGCTCGCAAGGCGAGGGGTGGACTATTCAGCACTCCAGACAAAGGCAAGAAGTGGCTGACTCGAATGACTTTTCACAAGAATAAACCCGTAGAGGTCACGATTACAACAAAAAGGTTTGACGAGGCCTACAAAAAATATAGCGAACGTGTGAGGAAGCACACTTGAGGAACAATGTGCTCAGGTCCTGGGCCTTTCATCGCGTCGATTCACTGGCTGGGTGACATCAGAGGGTTTGCTTCATTAGCCCTAACAGTCTTCTGACTTCAGTCGTGCCCTGCCCATTTCTTGTGTTGTGGCTGACGAGTGATTCTCTAAGGTCATGAACGTTCGGCTGCTTCTTGTCGCTGGTAAGCGCCCAGCAATTCCGCTTTGACAGGGCTGTTCTCACTAACAGAAAATCGGAATCATGGAGTTCCCAGCATCGATTTCATGTGACTGACCTGTCCTCCAGGAAGCCTTCCATCGCGAGAATTCTAAAGTTTACTTTAGAATACAACAACTATTCTAAACTATTCTTTAGAAACGAATCGTTTCCTAAAGATATAATTAGATTCCCAGATGATTCCCACTCACCACAATCGCTTTCCTGCTACCACGCCACGATCCCGCAAATCACTGCCTAGAAACAACTTACGGAACACTGACACCTCCACCCCGCAACAGAACTGTGTTTCCTTGAATATTTTAAACAAAAAAGCTGTGGAACATTATTTAATAGTTCGTTATATACTCCACGAGAGCCATCCACTAGCGTGAATGAAGCCTGACAATTCTGTGTGAGTAACAATCGGAGTGAGGAGAAAAAAATGAAACAGCTTTTTGCAATGGCATGTGCCGCTTTCACAATGTGTCTTGTGCTGGAGCCAGCTGAAGTCCAGGCAAGTGCCATGTCGCCAGTTCAAATATTCAACAGGATCGACTGGAACGACGATGGCTTTATCAGCATCAACGAAGTCCCCCCCAAATTGAGGTATCAGTTCAAAAAAGCAGACCTCAACAAAAACGGCGTTGTCGATCTGGCCGAGTTCACTCAAATGTTGAATAAAAGCCGTAGCCAGTCACATGGCACCCGAAAAAAAACCGGCAGCACCAGCACGGGCGGTTCTTC
>JAGQQT010000791.1 GCA_020426065.1 Planctomycetaceae bacterium
ACGCACATTATTCATCCTGGCAGCCTGTTGTATTGCGTCAAGAATAATGACCGCGTATTGCCTGGCAGATGATTCAGCCAGGTTTGTGAGTTCTTTAGAGCGAACATTCGTTGCGGAATATGATGGTTCGCTGCAGAAGTATGTCGTCATGACTCCGCCAGATCTGGCCGAAGGCGCTCCCGTTTCAGTCCTGATTACGCTGCATGGACATGGATCGGACCGCTGGCAGTTTGTGAAACAATCCCGAGACGAGTGTCGAGCAGCGAGGGACGTTGCCCTGGAATATCAAATGCTTATGGTCTCCCCCGATTATCGTGCACCCACCTCCTGGATGGGGCCTGCGGCAGAAGCGGACATGGTGCAGCTTATTGAGATTCTGAAGGGCACTTACAAAGTTGATCGCATCATTTTGAGCGGTGGCTCAATGGGTGGCACAGGGGCCCTCACGTTCACGGCACTGCATCCAGAATTGATTGATGGAGTCGTTTCTCTCAATGGAACAGCCAATCTTGTGGAGTACGACCGATTTCAAGACGCCATTACCTCTTCGTTTGGAGGAGATAAGGAGCAGGCCCCGGAAGAGTACCGTAAACGGAGTGCGGAATTTTTTCCGATGAAATTGACCATGCCATTAGCATGCACAACCGGTGGCCAGGATGAGGTCGTTCCTGCAGAGAGCGTTCTGAGGCTGGTTGATCAAGTTCGTATTCACAATCGGAAGATCCTCAGCATCCACCAGCCAGCTGGCGGGCACAGCACGACCTATGCGGATGCAAAGCAGGCATTCGAATTCGTCATACGAGCTTCCAATCCGGATTCCGATTAACACGTATTACCTGGTCTGCTCTTCCTCACGACATTCTGGAGTTTTTTGACGAGTTTTCGTCACTGGGATGCAGATTACTTTCGGAGCCGAAATATGGACCGTCGGATCAAGCAGATTCAGTTACTTTCGTGGAGAAGTCATTCACTTCGATGACAGGTGTAGTCACCTCAGGTTTTGTCTGTATGTTCCCCCCGGCTTCAGGAGCGTGCGTCTCTCCTCAGATGTGGTCACGATCCGTTTGGGCAGACGGACGGCTCTTGTGAAGGCTGGCCCTATTTGCGGGAACAACGTCTCAGCTGAAACGAGTTTCGTCAATCGGTATGTGGAGTGACCGACCAATGAAATCGGCGAGGAGCACTCGGGAGTACTTATCGCCTTCGCTGATCTCTTTTATAGAGAGATTCTCCGCGAAACATTGACTGCCGCCTACTTAAAAGGGGCAGTGTCAGGAATCACTCAACCCCGCTCAACCCAGCGATCCCGCTGAGCTTCGCGAACGACAATTGCCTTCTGTTCTTCGGAAAGGTAAGGAAAAAACTCGGTGAACAGGAAGCTCGTCTTCATGCACGGGAACGTCTGGGAATGGTGCTCTGATTACTTCAGTGCCCAGTATTACGATGAAAGCCCGCATCGCAATCCGACCGGACCTTTGGAAAGCTTTGACCCCACCGAACCCGACATCATCAAGCGCGTCATGCGTGGCGGTTCCTTCATGTGCAACACCAACAGTTGCACCGGCTATCGAACGCGTGCTCGAATGCGAGGCGACTTCACCTCCGGCAGCTTCCACTGCGGGTTTCGCTGCGTAGTTGATGCCTCGATGCAGGAATCCTTCGAACTGGCACAAAGCAAAATCGACGCCTGGCGAAAATCGCATGAGACATCGGTCGCAGCGCTCCAGGAGTGATACGGCAGCAGCCCTTTTAAGCATCGTCGTCCGCTCCTGAATAAAGCGAATTACTCTTCAGCGGCCAGTTGCTCCATGATCTCATCGCTGATGCTGAAGTTGGACGTCACACTCTGCACGTCCTC
>JAGQQT010000792.1 GCA_020426065.1 Planctomycetaceae bacterium
ACACGTGTCCCGCAACACGACCTGACCTTTGCATAACTTCGTCTGCGCCCACTTATAGACCATCTGAGCAAACGGCCTCGTGCTGTGTTTCTGGTGACTGGTCCCACGGGGTCCGGCAAAACCACCAGTCTGGCCAGTATGATCAACTATCTGAACGACACGATCGATCACCACATCATTACGCTGGAAGATCCGATCGAGTATTACCATAAGCACAAGAAGTGCACGATCAATCAGCGTGAAATCGGAGTAGACGTTCCCGACTTCCCTGAAGCGTTACGCCGGGCGTTGCGTATGGACCCGGACGTGATTCTGGTGGGGGAAATGCGAGACCTTGACACGATCTCGGCAGCCATTACCGCTGCGGAAACGGGTCACGTGGTGTTCGGGACGCTGCATACCACTGGTGCCCAGGGAACCGTTGACCGAATTATCGACGTGTTCCCCACCAACCAGCAGGACCAGATTCGAACACAGCTTTCGGTGGCCATTATCGGAGTACTCAGTCAGGCGCTGCTCCCCAAAAAGCCCAAAGGGCTGGTGGCAGCGTACGAGTTGCTGGTGGTCACCCCGGCTATTGCCAACCTGATTCGTGAAGCAAAAACCTATCGTATCAACTCCAGTATTCAGACCGGACGGAAGTACGGAATGCAGCTGCTGGATGATGCCTTATTCAACTTGTGGAAAACCGGTATCTGCGATGAGGATCCGGTTGTCATGAAGTCGAACAATCCGGGAGAACTGAAGGCCAAAATTGCCATGGCCAAGAAAGGTCTGCTGGAAGAGGATGAAGATGAAGACGATGACGATGACGATTTTTGATTCGTGATCGTGGAGGACGGTTTCCGCAGGAAGCAGGACGTGTTTCGGGCGGATGGTGAGAGGACTGTTATCGGGCATAACCCGTTTTGAAAGCTGGTCTCCAAGATGGCACGGCGTAAGTTAGGACAGGTTCTGGTTGACCTTGGTTATATGACTGAGGATCAACTCTGGGATGTCCTGGAAGAACAGAATCAGAGTCCGGGAGAACTGATCGGACAGGTTGCGATCCGGATGGGTTTCGTGACCGATGCCCAGGTGACTGAAGCGCTGGCTGAACAACACGGGATGCCGGTGGTCAATCTGGCCGAAACCAATATCCCTCCCAAAGTGCTCGAAATGGTTCCCGAAACCATGGCGGGTGTTTACAAGATCGTGCCGATCTCACACAAAGATGGCGTCCTGACGGTCGCGATGGCAGACCCCAGCAATGTGGCTGCACTGGATGACCTGCGAAACTTTCTGGGAGTGGACGTTCGCGGAGCCGTTTCCTCGCTGCAGGATGTGGAAGCGGCCATCTCCCGGGTTTATGCAGGGCATGAAGACAGTATCGAAGACGTGATCGGCCAGCTCGAATCCGGCTTCGAACAAGAAGAGAAGATGCGTGGGATCGACATCGGCGACATGGAACAGATGTCCGATGCCGCTCCAATCCGCAAACTGCTCAACATGATTCTGCTCCTGGCGATCAAGGATCAGGCGAGCGATATTCATTTTGAGCCGTTTGAAGATGAATTCAAAGTCCGCGTGAAGGCGGATGGGGTGCTTTACGAAATGGTTCCCCCGCCGCGTCACCTCGCAAACGCCATCGTGACCCGTATCAAGGTCATGTCGGAACTGGATATTGCGGAACGTCGTCTGCCGCAGGACGGTCGAATTGAATTGAACGTCGGAGGAAACCCGGTCGACTTGCGGGTCTCAGTTCTGCCGACCATCAATGGGGAATCGGTGGTTATGCGGGTGCTGGATCGGACCGTGATTCAGCTGGACCTGAACAAGATCGGGATGGATGCGAATACACTCAATCGCTTCCGCCGGA
>JAGQQT010000793.1 GCA_020426065.1 Planctomycetaceae bacterium
GTCCCTTGCCAGGTGACTCGCATGGTTCAGGAAGTCGTCACGGATTCCGTTCCCGTTCGCACCTGCCGCTGGGTAACGGAAACCAAAACTCACACCGTTCCTGTCCAGACCTGTCGTATGGTTTGCGAAGAACGGGTCAACCGGATTCCTGTTCAGACCTGCAAGATGGTTACCGAACAGTGCAGTCGTCAGGTTCCTTACTGTGTCGCCAAACAGGTGCCTTACACCGTGTGTCATCGTGTCGCCAAATGTGTGCCACGTCAGGAATCCTATACCTGCACCCGCATGGTCAGCAAATGCGTGCCTCGTCAGGTCGCCTATGAAGTCTGCCGACTGGTTCCCACAACGGTCTGCAATGATACTCCCTGTTCAAACGGCTGCAGCAGCTGCCAGGGTGGAACAACATTTTCCACTCCTGAACAAGTCCCTGCAGAGGGGGGATTAGCTCCGCAACCAGATGCTGTGGGTAACGAATGAAACTGAGTCAATCAGTTTGAGAACTGGAAAGCGGGCAGTTCCCTGGAACTGCCCGCTTTTTTGCGTTGAGAACTCAAAGATTCTCCGTTCCGGGGAACACCTCGACTCGATCTGGTTGATAGGATAAACTGAACCTTTGATGCACAGCACGCTTCCAGTCAGTGCTGTGTGTCAAAACATTTCAAGCTGGAAGCAAGGTTCTTATTCTGTGCTTTGATCAGACAATAATCATTTCCTGTCAGAACGGAACTACCAGGTCAGTGGGTGGTGCTTTCTGCTGAAGGACATCTAGTAATTGCCGGAGAAACGGGTCAGACATGCCAGCAAGTTTTGACAGTAATGAGGAAATCCTGTCCGGACTGTTTCGTTTGCCGGGCGTTTCAGAACGGACTCTCCTGAAGAGCGTTCTGAAGCATTCCTCACTGATTCTCTGGGCCATTGATGCGCAGGGGATTTTCGTCCTCTCGAAAGGTGCTGGCCTGCGCGATATCGGACTTCACGATGATGAAGTTCTGGGGCTCAATGCCTTTGAAATGTATCAGGGCTACCCCGATATCTGTCAAAATCTCCGGAGCGCACTCCAGGGTGAAGAAATCCACGCCCATGCCGTGGTGGGAGATCAGTTATTTGAATCCTGGTTCCGGCCGATTCAGGATGGGGGTGGTCAGATTGCTGGCGTCGTGGGCATCAGCTGTGTGAAAACCGAACTTTCCCGCACCAGAAATGCACTGGTCGAAGTGCAGGCGCAGTTTCATCAGACATTTTCCAACAGTCCGGTTCCGATGGCGATTGTTCAGCGGGACACGGAAATTGTAGTGGCGGTCAATCATGCATTTGAAAAAGTCTCGGGCAGATCTTACAGCGAACTGGAAGGGAAGCCTTTGCGGACAAATTCCAGTCTGCAGAACGAACTCAGTTTTGTGCATGACCTCCAGCTGGAATGCGAACGGTACCTGGATTTGCCTCAGGAGTCCGAACAGCGGATGTATTGTGTTTCCCAGACTGAAATCCATTATGAGCATCAGAACTGTTACCTGATTTCGTGCCGGGATGTGACAAATGAAGTCGTGGCCCAGCAGGAACGACATCGGGCAGAAGCACTGTTCGAACATCTGGCTCTTAATGCTCCGGTAGGGATTTTTCAGTGTGACCTGCATGGCAAAATCTTTTTTGCCAATCCTTATTTCTGGAGATGTTTTCAGGGGGATCCACGCCTGCTTGAAGTGGCGACCCGCGAATCTCCCAACGTCAATCCGGAATGGGATTTGTGCTGGTATGAACTGTTTCATGAATCTTCCACGCAGTTGATGTCACGCTGGAAAACGGCGCTGGAGACGGATGCTTCGATCCAGATTCGGGTTTCTCCGATGTATTCGGAT
>JAGQQT010000794.1 GCA_020426065.1 Planctomycetaceae bacterium
GCCATTGATCGCAAAACTGCCGTTAAAGTCGAATTCGATCGGCATGCAGTTCAAGTTACTGCCGGGCGGTGTGTTCACGATGGGGTCTGATTCGGGTAATTCGGATGAAAGTCCTACACATCAGGTGACACTGACAAAACCGTTTGAGATAGGCGTGTATGAAGTAACACAGGAGCAGTTCCAAATTGTGATGGGGACTAACCCAAGCAAATTCGAAGGGGACAAAAATCCTGTAGAAATGGTATCCAGGAACGCCGCAGTAAGATTCTGTCAGAAGCTGTCTGCGATGCCTGCGGAAAAAGTCGCGGGGTTTGTGTATCGTTTACCGACAGAGGCGGAGTGGGAGTACGCGTGTAGAGCTGGTTCTTGGACTAGTTACAGTTTTGGAAACGACGAATCTAAGCTGGATGACTATGCTTGGTACAATAAGAACAGTAAAAACAGCACGCATCCGGTGGGGCAGAAAATGCCGAATGACTGGGGGCTTTATGATATGCATGGAAATGTGTTCGAGTGGTGTCAGGACTGGTATGACAACTATTTTCAAAGAGATGTAACAGATCCTATGGGACCTTCGGAAGGTGGACATTGGGTTCGCAGGGGAGGCAGTTGGAACAGCAACTCTGACAACTGCCGTTCGGCATTCCGCGGCAGGTCTTCGCTTTATTCTGGAAAGGAACGTGACGGCTTTCGAGTGGTCCGTAGTTCAGTCAAGTAAGCTCAGTCACCGGATTCATAGATCAGAGAAACGAATTTCGGCAGGCACGGGGAGATGCCTAGGAGCGCCAGATTGTTCACATTCATGTGTCGTTATGACAGCACAGATGCAATTCAATCAGGACCTGAGACCCTAAGGTGATTACAGTCTTTGAGACGCTCCCTCGAATGAATTGACGTCCGCAGACATCGGATTCAGACTTTTACTAACGATCAGCGATTGTTTGTGTGGAACATTGGATGAACGGGGATGACGAGAAGAGTCTGGGTGATCAGCACACTGTCAGTGGTGGTTCTGGTGGACGGGATGACAGTCGCATGTCACTCGGTGACCAGACAACGTTTGGTGGTGGACTTTCGAAGGGAGACTCCCGCAGCCTGGGTGATCAGTCTACGTTTGGGGATAATCCATCTGGTGGTGAAGCAGTCTTCGACGACGGAATGGAAGTCGTCGACCTGTCATCCCGCTACAGGATTGAAGGCGTGCTGGGTAAAGGTGGCATGGGCGAAGTGCTGCTCGCCACCGACACGAGGTTAAACCGCAAGGTGGCAATTAAGCGGATGCTGGGTGATGCTGCGAAGAGCCAGACAGCGGTTCAACGCTTCCTGACGGAGGCGCAGTCGATTGCATCGCTGAACCACCCGAACATCGTGCAGATCTACGATTACGGTCGCGCAGCAGATGGGCCGTTCCTGATCATGGAGCATGTGGAAGGGAGCAGCCTGCTGGAGAAGTGCCGAGAAGGTGCACTCCCCCTGGAAGAAGCCGTTGATCTAACGTGCCAGCTGTGTGATGGTCTGGGCAAGGCCCACGCGGCAGGCATCATTCACCGGGACATCAAGCCTGCCAATGTGCTGCTGACGGTGGACGGTGTTCCGAAGCTGACGGACTTTGGTCTGGCGAAGGACGAAGCCGCAGATCTGGGGCTGTCTGTGACTGGCGCGGTATTAGGGACACTGGATTTCATGCCGCCAGAGCAGCGACGGGATGCTGCTCTCTCGGATGCGCGGAGTGACCTGTGGAGTTTGGGTGCCACGCTGTACCAGATGGTGACAGGTGAAACACCACGAGTGATTGACCTGGATGCCGTACCGCGACAACTGCGAACCACTATGTCGCAGGCGTTAAAGACAAACA